>DAOVYB010000043.1 GCA_030635835.1 Gammaproteobacteria bacterium | reverse complement strand
GATGCGGATATCATTAAACAAAAACAGGCGCAAAATAATGGTGGCTTCAATGCTATTCAGTTTGGAAAGACGCACCCCAAAATATATTCCGAACTGACATCAGATCATCCCATTGACCTGGTTCGTTACCAGGTGGCTAATTGCTACATGGGACGTGTTGGCATGATTAATTCTGGCGGGGCATCTGGTGATGATGATTTACATCAGGCGGTGCGTACAGCGGTTATCAACAAACGCGCCGGTGGCATGGGATTAATTTCAGGACGCAAAGCTTTCCAGAAACCTATGGAACAGGGCATTGCCTTGTTGCATGCTATTCAGGATGTGTATTTGTCAGAAGAAGTCACGCTTGCTTAAGAATAAATGGGGTAGAGCATTATAGAGTCGCTACACGTTTCGGTCAGTACTTTCTGGCCACACAGTTTATAATTAATATCAGTTGTAACATTTTTTTTAATGTTCTTTATAAGCTATAGTAATTCTATGAGATTAAAAGTAAATATTATGTTGTTCATGACTTTACTGCTAATACCTGTAGTTGCAGCTTTAGCTACGGATCTTCACCGGCTGTGGGATGATCGTTGTTTTTCTTGTCATGGTCATTCCGGTGAGTTTTCTCGCGAGTTTCTGAGCGTTTCTAACGGTGAGTTGCAGGGTAAGCATCACGTTCATGATCTACGATTATTTTTGAATAACCATTATCTCGCAGGTCATAATGTCGAACCAATCTATAACATGTTACTCGCACAGGCGAACACTACGCCAAGGTTTAAAAATGAATGCAGTCGTTGCCACGACAGAGCTGCAAAGTTTGTACGTGATTCTTTAATACTTCGCGATGATGTACTTTACAGCCGCAAGTTAAAAATTCCAGTTCGTTATTTTCTTGCAGGACATAAATATCTAAAAAAGAAAGATGTTGATTTTTTTATGGCATTACTCAATCGTATTGCGTATGAGATCGAATAATTAAGACGTACTTTACACGGCTAAATACATGAACTCATTTTTTTCGGCAGTCTTCTGGCTTTGTGGCTACCTGGTGTTGGTATTGGCTCCGTTATTTGTGCTGTTGCTTGGTTCAGTGCCAGCGGGCTCAGGATTTTGGTGGGATTTTTCGATGGCGCTGGGTTTTACTGCCATGGCAATGATGGGCATTCAGTTTTTTCTTACTGCCCGGTTCAGGCGTGCCTGTGCACCTTTCGGTATCGACATCGTTTATTTCTTTCACCGTTACCTGGCGTTATTGGCCATCATACTTATTTTTATCCATTATCTGATCATTCGTATTAATTACGCAGAGGTATTGGACAGCATTAATCCTCTGCAGACACCCTGGTATATAACAGCGGGTCGCATATCTCTTTTACTATTCGCAATAATTATTATCACTTCACTATGGCGAAAGCGACTACATATTCACTATGATGAATGGCGTATGTTACATATTGGCTTGACGGTTACCGCTTTTTTGCTGGCACTGGGACACATTGAGGGGGTGGGCTACTACATCAATGCGCCTGCGAAGCAAATATTATGGACAGGTTATATTTTGTTTTGGCTTTTATTGATTGTTTATGTGCGGTTGATTAAACCCTGGCGATTACGCAACCGACCTTACCGGGTGACTGAGATACGACAGGATTGCATTGATTGCTGGACCTTGGTGTTAAAGCCAGATGGTCATGTTGGGATGCATTTTAACCCCGGTCAGTTTGCCTGGCTAACTTTGCACAAGTCTCCTTTTCACATTAAGGAGCATCCATTTTCCATTTCTTCCAGCGCGGCCAATCATGATCGCGTGGAATTTACGATTAAAGAGTTAGGTGATTTCACTCGGAGTATTAATAAAACACAACTTGGTGAGATTGCTTACCTTGATGGTCCTTATGGTGTCTTCAGTGTGGATCGCTATCCCGATGCACCCGGTTTTGTTTTTATTGCTGGTGGTATCGGTGTCGCGCCGATCATCAGTATGCTGCGCACGTTGGCTGATCGGCATGAGCATCGATCATTGTTGTTAATCTATGCTAACAACAACTGGGGAGATGTTATGTTTAAAGATGAGTTGCAAGATTTGCAGGAACGTTTAGATCTGCGTGTTGAGCATGTACTAAAAGAACCACCCGCTGACTGGAAGGGAGAGTCAGGTTACATTTCGCCTGCGCTGTTGCATAAGACTCTCTCTCAGGATGCGCTGAAGTATGAATATTTTTTGTGTGGCCCTAAAGCGATGAGCAATGCGGTGCAACAGGAGTTGCATGAACTTCATGTTCCGTATACTCAGATTCACTTTGAACTTTTTGATATGGTTTAGGGGAGATGAAATATGCGTGAAAAATGGGCCATACGAATCGTACTTTTTACTGCGCTGATAGTCTTATTTTTGGCATATGTCTTTGCTCGCATCCAGAACCCAAATCAAACTATTGAAACTATAAAAAATAAAGAACAGATTTCTTCCTCTGAGTTGAGACAATCTGCTGTGCTCGATCCTAAACGCATAGAAGCAGGCAGAAAAATCTATAAGCAACAGTCCTGTTCTCTTTGTCACTCTATTGCCGGACAAGGAAACCCACGTAGCGTACTTGATGGCGTTGCTACAAAACGTACCGTGCGTGAGTTACGAAATTTTATTACAGGAGCAGATACACTGCAGGGCGTGTTACCTGAGAGTGTGAGAAAAATGAAACAGAGGTATAGAGAATTGTCAGATGATGAGCTTAATGCTTTGGTCATCTATATGCAGAGCCTGAAAAAAAGATAAATGGAAAAGTTCTAAAGCATTTATTTTTCTGACAAGGCGTCGAGTAAAGATTGCATATCACGTTCAAACCTGTACTGCCAATCTTGCCACTGTTTTTTATAATCAGTAATTTTTCTATTATCTATATCATTCAGCTGTTGTTGTGTCTGTCTCATATTACGGTTGCTTTGATTAATGTTGCGGACAGTAGGTTCAGACAGGTTTTGCTGGCTCTTCTGCAGATCATCAGACACTTCCAGCAATACTCGTTTGTCTTTTTCAGACAGATCATCGTTGTGTTCTTTTAAAGCCCGATCAATGGATTCGGCGAGTTCTTCAATGCGCTTTTTAAGTTCACTACCGTGTTGCTCAATAATTTTGTTGGCTTCTTCACTGGTAGACTGAGCGAGCTTTTTTAACTTCTCTTCAAGGCGTTGCATTTCAATATTGAATTTATCTGATGAATCCTGGAGTGTGTTGGATAGTTTTTTACCCAGTTCGTCCAGTTGTCCCAGAAAATTATCAAACGCATTACCATTAATCGATTCTGCCGTGCGAGCGTAATCTACTTTCCATTGCCCGTCTTGTTTTATCAGGTAAGTGCTTAACTTTTGGCTATTTTTAGCTTGTGATAATTCGGTTTCAACTTCGGCCTGACTGCCATCAATAATGATTTTACCGATAACAGGCTGGTAACCATCCCATTTTTTATTAAACGCATCATAGCTTTGTGCATTCATCAGAGTTGAATACTCAACAACATCATCCACTTTATTGGATATGACTGCCTTCCAGAATTCTCGTGCGGTATCCTGAGGTGATTCAGGCCCAAAACAGCCCGTTAAAATCAGTGTGATTAAAAATAACGAGATAAAACGGCGGTAAATATTTTTCATGGGGCAACTACAATGGGTTAAAAAAGGAGGCTATTCTAGCAAAAAATATTGTATAAAAAACAATAACTATTCGACACTAACAATAAGAATATTTAGATTATTTGGCATTCTTTTGTTAAATAATCATAAACATCATTTTGCTTACCTTTAAAAATAATACGCTCTTGTTTTTTGCTGAGCTGGTAATCATACATGGGGTCATAATACTCAACGAGTAATATTTTTATCCATTCTTTATGCGTTTCTATATCACCTTCTAATTGTTGTTTAATGGCGTTACTTAATGATGCTTTTAATTCTTTATGACGAAGGCCGCCGAGTCGACGTTGAATTTTATCTATCGAATTTTGCAGTTGTTCTGCCCAGCCTTGTAAGCCTTGTTCTTCACCATAAAATGACTGATATTCTGCTAAGGCTTCGATGATATATTCCTGAAAAGTAATGTTAATGCGTTCTTCAACACTGGTTTCCAGAAAAATGAGAGGGGATTGTTTCATTTTATTGAAAAGTATTTCCGGTATTCTTCGTGAGCCGATACTGACACCTTCATCTTCAATCACAATTTGTGTGTGGCCGTGATGCATGTGTTTAAGTAATTCTATGGATAAACTATTTTCAATATCAATTTGTGTCGGCTGCGGTGTGACATATTTACCAAATACGGAACCGCGATGATGAAAGAGTCCTTCCAGATCTATGTGTTGTTTTAGTTTTTTTAATAAAAGTGTTTTTCCAGCTCCGGTTCGACCGCTGAGTATAAAGGGCTCCATTCGCTGAGTTGATGTTTCGAGTTCATCAATTAAAAAACGCCGCATGGCTTTGTAGCCACCTTTTATTCTTGGGTAAATATTACCTGTTTTTTCATAAATCCATTGCTGTGATATTTTTGAGCGCATGCCACCTCGAAAACAATAGAGTATCCCTTCGGGATGCTGTTCAAAAAAATTCGCCCAGTGATTAACGCGTTCTGATTTTATTTTTCCTTGTACCAGTTCATGACCGAGTTTAATCGCTTCTTCCTGACCGGCGTTTTTATAACGTATACCAATATCAGTACGTTCCTGATCATTCATTAGCGGAAAATTTTCTGTAAAAGGAAATGCACCCTGATTAAATTCTATCGGTGCGCGTACATCGAGTAAGGGCGTGTTATTTAAAAATAATGAACGATAGTCATCTAATTGAGGCAGTTCTATTATTTTTGTTGTTGTCATTGATTTATATTATTTTAATTAAGGTTGGTTCTGAATTACCTGACTCATTTTCTTCAAGTAATTCACCCAGGGGTTGTAAATCTAAATCGAATTTTTTTGCCAGTGTTATAAAATCATTGCTATGAGTTTTTTCAACTACCACTAATAAACCCCCAGAGGTTTGTGGGTCGCAAAGTATTTTTTTCTGCACATCAGTCAAGTCACTCAAATGATGTCCATAACTATCAAAGTTACGTTGCGCGCCACCGGGTGAACAGCCTAATGAAATATAGTCTTCGATTTCAGGTAATTTAGGAACGGCTTGATAATCAACCACTGCATGTAAACCACTGCCTTCACAAATTTCAGCAAGATGTCCCATTAACCCAAAGCCCGTCACATCGGTCATCGCAGTAACATAAGGCAGTTTAGCGAATTCAGCTCCGAGTTTATTTAACTGTAGCATGGTTTCAATGGCGATACGGGAATGTTTGTCTTTAAGAACTTTATTTTTATTTGCGGTGGTTAAGATACCAATGCCCAGTGGTTTGGTAAGAAATAAGTGGCAATTTGCGCTTGCCTGGCTGTTACGTTTTATATGTTTGTTTTCTACCTGACCGGTTACGGCTAAACCAAAGATAGGTTCTGGTGCATCAATAGAGTGTCCACCAGCTAATGCAATGCCGGCGAGTTTGCAGGCATGACGCCCCCCTTCAATAACTTGTGCTGCAATATCAGAACCCAGTTTCTTAATTGGCCAGCCAAATATTGCAATGGCCATTAAGGGGGAACCTCCCATTGCATAAATATCACTGATCGCATTAGTGGCTGCGATTTGTCCAAATTCAAAAGGGTCATCGACAATAGGCATAAAAAAATCTGTCGTGCTAATTACGGAAGAGCCATTACCTAAATCATATACAGCGGCGTCGTCTTTGTTTTCATTACCGACGAGTAAACGCGGATCGTTAAACGGTGATGAAGTTGTCTGAAGTATTTCTTCCAATGTGCCGGGAGCAATTTTACAGCCGCAACCAGCACCATGACTGTATTCAGTAAGTTTTATTTGGGTCACTTATTTGACAATCTTGTGTTAAAAGAAAATTATTATACTCTTATTTTACCCATTATACTTAAGCATTATTTTAGAATAGAAGGGGTATGAGATTAAAAAATATCCTGGGAAGAATGAAATATATTTTGTTTCCATAAATTTATCTCAATATTCAAGAATTTAATATTATGATTTCTCACTAAAGAATTTAAGCATTTCTTCTGATACAGCTAAAGGATTTTCTTCAGGCAAAAAATGTCCACAGTTTATCTTTGTGCCTTGTACCTGTGTCGCATACTCTCGCCATACCGCCAGCGTATCGTAGTTATGGTTTACGAATCCTTCTGACCCCCATAAAACCAGTAACGGACACGTTATTTTTTTATTTAAATCTTCTTTATCATGAATCAGATCTATACTTGCCGCAGCCCGATAATCTTCACAAGAGGCATGAATGGTAGCGGGATCACTAAAACAACGAATGTACTCAGCAACAGCCTCATCAGTAAAAGAGGCATTTTTACCGCTCCATCGTTTTAGTTTTTCATTTAGATAGTAAGCGGGATCAGCACCAATCATACGCTCAGGTAAACCGTCGGGCTGAATAAGAAAAAACCAGTGATAGTAACCGGTGGCAAATTTTTGTTTTGTAGTTTTAAACATATGGCGGGTCGGCACGATATCCATTACACATGCTTTTTGAATTTTATCAGGGTAATCAAGCGCCATCCTATGCGTTACTCTGGCACCGCGATCATGTCCCGCGACAAAGAACTGATCAAAACCTAAGGAAGACATTACCTCTATCATATCTTTAGCCATAGCACGTTTGGAATAAGAGGAATGATCAGTTGTTGTCGAAGGTTTTGAACTATCGCCATAACCGCGTAAGTCAGGACATATTATGTGGTAGTTATCGCTAAGGTGAGAAACAAGCTGATGCCACATTGCATGTGTCTGAGGATAACCATGCAATAATAATAACGGGGCACCCGAACCACCATGGACTAAATTAATTTCGGCCTCTGATGTTTTTATACGTTCTTTAGTAAATTCTTTTCCGAATAACATTTACATTACTCTTAGTGATTCAAAGGGGCAGGCTTTAATTTTAATCCATTCAATTTCTATAATTTTTATGCCTCTTGGATTTTATGTCTCAGAAAAATGCCCTCTTAAGCGTACAAGTTCGCGATATAACCCTGTATTTTTCTCAAAAGACTCACGACCATGTGCCCAAAAGTGATTATTCAGTAATACAAGTTCACCTGGAGAGAGCGATACATGTTTTGTCGCGGCAGAGTTTTCCATTGCATCAGACAAATCATGCAGGTAGCTTGCCTGTTCCCTTGTTTCCGGGTAAGCAAACTGATCGATAAAACATAAACACGGTTTGCTATCCTCACCTTCATAAAAGGTGGTGCGGGAAATAGTTTGGTTTACATTTTTACTCGGTGGTGCCTTGTAAGTGAAAGGGTAAGATGCAAGTGGATGTTGACTAAATTTATCCAGACTCTCCCAATCATCAAGATGCAATAACCGGGATCGCCCACCAGAGGCATTACGTTCAGCAATTTTCATCATCAACAACCAATCGGTTGGTTCATTCACATAAGTGCCATCAGTGTGTAATAACATGCGGCGGTAGGCTTTACGTAAATAGGAATCGCTGTCATCGTTGTCTTCTACAACAAATTGCGCATAATAATTGCCAGTCATGGCATCAAAATTTGGGATGCCGATTAAATGTGTCAGTGCAGTGGCGAATTTTATATAGTCGTTAGAATCCTTGGTTATATCTTGCAAGCTAACTGTTAGACAACCACTGTTGCGATCATGCAGGATGGCACGCAATGTTTGTACAAAAGGTTCACCAAGTATTTCACCTAACTGTTTTGCGATCATCAATCGTGCAAAGGGGGTGTACTCGAGATCTTGAAGTATTTCTTCGGCAGAAATAGCAATAAATTTTGAAATAATATCATCAGATAAAACAACACGATGGATGCGGTGGTGTTCAGGATGCGGTACCAGTTGAATGTGATCTGTGTTATTGAAAACTACTTCTGATTTTTTCATATATTTATCATTTCATTCATAAAATTTTAAAGGATTAAGTCATTTTGTTAAATTAGAAAAATAACAACTTCACGACAAAGCCACTCAGTGCAATATACATAACCATTTTAATCCAGGATTCACCTTTATCAATGGTTGTATGTGCACCATACCAACCACCAATTGAATTGCCTATTGCTAAACCTAAACCCGCCCACCATAATAATTCTAATTGAGTTGCAAAAATCGCTAAGGCCACAATAGTGTAACTAAGAATGACAAAGACCTTATACATATTGACGCGTATGAGATTTAGTCCCATTACTCTGTGTAAAATGGGCATCAGAATAAAGCCCACACCAATCTGAATAAAGCCACCCCAGAAACCAGCACCTATCATACAAATATGACCCAGCAATAAATTCTTAGGTTGTTGATTTTCATTAACGTCATGGCTTATTTTTTTCCCTGTTGCCATGAGAACCATAACGATAATCATGACAATGGCAAGAATACGATCAAACCAGACACCTTCGAGTCTTACGCCTAACATCGCGCCACCGACTGCACCAATTGAAGCCGCGACTGACAAACTCAGACTAAGTTTAAAATCAGAAAAGCCTCTGCGGAAAAAGGTATAAACCGCGGTAATATTTTGAGCCAGTATCGCGATACGATTGGTGCCATTTGCAACCGGAGCAGGAATATCCATGAACAACATAACCGGTACAGTTAACAACGAACCACCACCAGCCATAACATTAAGCCAGCCAGCAAACACACCCACGACCATTAATAATATTATTTGCCAGAGTTCCATATGTCTCGTTACCACTTTAAGTTAGATTGTTTTAATTGAGTATACCTTGATGAAGCTTAAGTCAGTAAAAAATTATGAGTTTAGATTAATCTGAAATTAACGAGGCAACAGATAAGCGACCTTGTACACCATGCTTATTGATGAGTGACTCTATGAATCCGTTGCTAATTGATTGCTCAACAAATTCTTTTAAAAATGCAGCGGCGATGTGTTTTCCTGGTTGGCAACCAATTGATTGCTTTATAGAAGTAAAGCTGTCGTTAAGTACTTTGGAACCTGGCAGCAGCTTTTGTTGTTGCAGTAATTTCGGACGCAGACCCGCCAGTACTTCGATTTTATCTCGGACAAAAAGTTGAAAAGAGTCATCAATACTCGTTGCCTTCACCAATGTTGCATGACGAATATTATCGCTCAACCATAGATCATAGGCCGCACGTTCCTTTACGGCGATACGATTACCTTTATTATCAACCTCATGAATATTCTGGATAGGGGAGTCTGGCGGTACAAGATAAGTCGCCTGTATTTCACAATAGGCTGGACTGAATGTGATGGTGCGCGCACGTTCAGGTTCAGCGGCAATATTACCAATATCCCAAACATCATCGGCGATCGCATCGGCGAGATCACCTGGCCCTGAAAAAGAAATAAGTTTGCATTCAACTCCAAGTTGTTTGGCGATCTCTCTGGCGATATCAGGAGAGACGCCATCAGGTTCACCTGTTTTTGTTTCACCTGTGACCAGAAGAAAATTACTCATATTGATGGCTGCCCGAAGTACGCCAGTCGGTGCAATTTCGTTTAAGAGCTTATTGTTCATGTAAAATTCTCACTAGCAAAGTAAACCGTGGTTTTATTGTTAATATTGGTATTGAGTTAATCGTCTTCAGGTAGCAGTATAGCCTTTGATTAAATTTAAGTGAGAATTTTTATGTCTGGTTATCGTTTGGCATGTATACCTGGTGATGGAATCGGAAAAGAAGTACTGCCAGAAGGCATACGTGTGCTTGATGCAGTTGCGCAGAAGTTTGATATTAAATTTCAGTATGATTACTTTGACTGGAGTTGTGAATACTACGCCAAACATGGACGCATGATGCCGGAAGATGGCATTAAACAAATTCAAAATCATGATGCCGTCTTTTTGGGTGCAGTAGGTTTTCCCGGGGTACCTGATCATATTTCGTTATGGGGTTTACTCATTCCTCTTCGCCGTGAATTTCAACAATATGTCAATCTCCGACCGGTTCGTTTGATGCCGGGCATTACCTCACCACTGGCGAACCGCCAGGTTGGTGATATCGATTATTATGTGGTCAGAGAAAATAATGAAGGTGAATATTCAGATATTGGCGAACATTTATTTCCAGACACTGAAGATGAAGTGGTCACACAACAAAGCAGCTTTAGTCGTAAAGGCGTAGATCGTATTTTGAAATATGCATATGAATTAGCGCAAAGTCGTCCCAAGAAACACCTGACTTCGGCGACAAAATCAAACGGTATTATGTACAGTATGCCGTTTTGGGATGAGCGGGTTGCTCAAATGGCAAAACTCTATCCTGAGATAAAAACAGATCAATATCATATTGATATTCTTACTGCGCATTTTGTTCAGCATCCTGATTGGTTTGATGTCGTAGTTGGCTCTAATTTATTTGGCGATATACTTTCAGATTTAGGGCCGGCAACAACGGGTACGATTGCGATTGCCCCTTCTGCAAATATTAATCCAGAGAAAAACTTTCCGTCTATGTTTGAACCGGTTCATGGATCAGCGCCAGATAT
>DAOVYB010000027.1 GCA_030635835.1 Gammaproteobacteria bacterium | reverse complement strand
GTAGAACAAAGCAGGACGATTCCATGGAAGGAATCGGTAGAGTCGAGTCAGGAACAGAGACCGAGCAATTGTCGAGGGCTAGGGTGGGGTGATTGAATATAGATTCCCTCCCCCTAACCCCCTCCCTAAGGGAGGGGGGATGACTTTGATCTAAGTACCGGAGTTGCTTTAGCAAAGATATGCATCCAGGTACCGGAGTCGCTATAGTAGAGATAATAATTGTTGTTTTGATATGCGTGATTATTTTGAATACAATATTTTTAACTAGTGGCGACTCCGGTACCTATTTACTGATTAATTTACTATGACAGATAAAAATAAATCATTTTTTAAGGTAATGATTGAATCGGTTTCAAAATTACCGTGGTTAAAAGCTTCGCGTGCGCCTGTTCATAAAGGCATGCAACCGGGTAATGATTTTAATCAACCTATCTCTAATCATGCTTTTGATTACCTGAAAGAATTGAATGATGAAGAGTTTGATAAACTTATTTCCCTGATATTCAAACATCGTGGCTACGCTGTCTCTGAAAAGCGTGATAAAGATGAAGGCGGAGTCGATGTTGAATTACAAATAAACCACGAAGCAACATTAGTTCAATACCGACATTGGCGAGAACATCATGTTGATGTAGTTGCAGTAGATGAGCTCTATAATGCAATGGAAACTGAATCTGCAGCACATGGCATAGTTATAACTTCCGGTATATTTACACCTGATGCACTTGATTTTTCACTTGGAAAAGCACTGATGCTAATTAATGGCGTTGACCTCTCTCAAATGGTTGAAGCACTGAATACGATAGACGAAACTGATTTGACTTCTGAAACAGATCAGCCAATTAAAGAAGTCAAACAGGAAATGCCTGAGCTCGAACCACTGTGTCCGATTTGTAGTCAAAAGATGATTAAACGAACAGCAAAAAAAGGTAAGAATGCTGGTAATACTTTTTGGGGCTGTTCACAATTTCCTAATTGCCGGGGTGTTGTTTCGAATTAATTTTATAAATTGATTTTTATTATTGTGCTTCTAATACATTCTCGTTTACAAGCTGGTCTGTTAAACGTAACCATTCGAGTAGTATTTTGTTGAGTTGAACGCTATGTTCGGTATAACTAAATCGATTTTCATCAACACGGTTTACAGCAGAAATATAGTCGTTGAGCGTAACCTTTCCAAATGAGTAATTTTCAGCTTCATCTTTAAGAATAGATTGTGCGAGTATAATTTTTTTCTTTGCAATATTAATAAGCTTTTCTTCTCGCTGAATCTGTAAATAAAGATTTTTCAGATTGGTATGTAAATCCTCATATTTATCCTGATTTGAAAGCACAGTTTTTTTATGCTCGATTTTAGCGATACTTTGTTTCGCTTTGTCGATACTGCGACCAATCGGCCAACGAACTGATATACCAGCAAAGTAACTGCGTTCCTGATTATTAATTCCCCAGTCCTTGCCATCAAGTTGATAACCCAGTAGCAGGTTAGTTGAAGGTAATAAGTCATCGGCTGCCTTTTTAACCTGAATATTGCCTTGTTGTTCTAACTTATTCAGTGTTTTATAGGTGCGGCTATTATTAGTGAATTTACGATAGTCTTTTTCAAATTCCACATTCGAAACAGGACGAACTGGTTTAACCGGTATATAGGCTATTTTATCTTTGTAACGAATAGCTTTAAAAATCAGATTGCTGTAGGTTTCATAAACTTCGTTTAACACAATTAAGTTTTCTTTTTTGCCAATAAGCAGTAATTGCATTTTGTTAACGTCGATAGGTAAGGCGATTTTTTGACGTTGGCGCTCGCGAATATTTTGCATTAATTTTTGATTAGATTTATATGATAATCTGCCGGATTTAAGATTTTCATAAGCAGAGTACCAGTTGTAATAAGCCGCTGTGAGGCTGGCAAGATAATCTTCATAAGCTTCAACAATTTGGTAACGGCGTATATCATTTTCGATGCCAATAATTTTATCTTGTAATTGCGTTCCTTTGCCAAATGCATTTTGTGCAATTGGTTGCGTAATTAAAAATTGCAGACTTGAACTGTCTGTCGTTGTTAAAGTAGAGGCATCTTTATTGTATGAAAGTGAAAGTTGGGTGCCGTTATAAGGGAAGAGTTTGCTTAGCGATACGGTTGCTTCAGCTTTGTTGCTATTTTGGGTTGGGTAAAAATTGTATTGGTATTTAACATCCATAATAATATCGCTATCAGGTAGCAGGGTATCACGGCGATGTTTAAGCGAGAGCTGATCAATGAGTATTGATTCAAATGTGGTGTCTTTTTGAGTCGCTTGTTTGATAAAGGTTTCAAGCGATAAGGTCGGTTGTTTATTTTGCTTGGCTAATACAGGAGAAATAACGCTGCTTACAGTAATGAGCAACAGGCTGGTTATTGTATTTTGTAAAATTGATTTCATGGTGTTAATCGAATTATTTTAATATCTTATTTGATTATGGTGTTTAAACGTTGTTGCAAATCCTGAATAAAACTATACATGCAGGGGATTAATAACAGGGTAATAATCGAGCCAAATAATAATCCCCATGCCATGGCTAACATCATTTCAGACAGCATTGAATCATATCCTGCTACACCATAAGCGGTAGGTAACACACCGACTACTGTTGTCAGCGTGGTGAGTATGACAGCTTTAAGACGTGTTGCAGCAATGCGGGCGATCCTTTCATTACGATTAGCTACCTCATTCATGGATTTATCTGTTGCCTTGTCATACTCGTAATCAAGTTTGGTCAACATAATAATAGCATCATTAATAACCACCCCCGCCATTCCCAGTGAACCAATAGCGGCAAAGAAACCAAATAGTGTTTGCCCATGTAGCCAGAAGGCAAGAATAACCCCAACCATACCAAAGGGAATAGCTAGCATAATCATAATAGGGCGTGTTAGTGAGTTAAACAGAATAACGAGAATAGCAAAAATTAAAAACACCACCATGACAACGGCATTACGTAAATCATTTCTTGAATCACGTGTGTCGGCTACTTCACCATCAAAGTTAATACTGGTAGAGGGTTGTTTGCTTACAATATCCTGAAAGACCGTATTTTCTAAATCTACCGCGATTTGTAACGGAGTTTTGATACTGTCTTTTTTAATATCGGCATAAACAGTGGTAGCACGTCGGGTGTCACGCCGGTTGATAGACGTAGCGGCCATTGTTTTATTGATGTTGACCAAATCTCCCAATGGTGCAAGGTAGTTAGCCTGATTCTCTACCGGAATTTCGAGAATGCTTTTTATATCTTTTTTAGCACTATCAATTACTGATACGCGTACATCAATATGTTCATTACCTTTAGGGATTTCATAGAGAATATTTCCTTCGAGTGATGCACGGAAGGTTGTAGCAATATCAACCGGGCTAATAGCCAGCCGTTTGATTTTTTCACGTTGCATATCTATTTTGTATTCAGGTAATGTCAGCGGTCTATCAATTTCGGCATTGCTTAGATCAGGATGATTATTCATTGCGGTTAATAAAGCTTCTGCAGCCTGGTTTCTTAATACATCATTATTTTCCTGAATGACAACATCGATTGCGCTGCCAGATGATTGTCCGTAACGGCTTTTTTGAATAATGAGTTTAGTTAAACCTTTAACTTTATCTGCTTGTGGTTTCCACAGGTTGACCAGGTCATCAGCTGAACGCTCTCGTTCTTCTTTTGGTACAATTTCAATAATCATGCGGAAGCTGTTTTCTTTAGCAACACCACCATGACGACTACGTGCTATCTCAGTGCGGAAGCCGATAACTTCTTTTCCAATATACGGTGTAATCAGGTTTTCAATTTCTTTACTAATTATGGCTGTTTCATAACGATTAGATTTTTTACTTGTTTTACCAAGTAAAACAATTTCTCGCGTTTCTGAATGAGGAAACAGAACAAAGTTCATCGTCTGTTTTGCAATAAAGATAGAACCGAGCAGTAAGGCAATAAAGGCCGCAAAGATAAGATATTTATAATTTAATAAACGCATTAACAGATTGCCATAGCGTTGTTCAATACGGTCAAACCAGTGGGGTTTTATTTCAGCTAATTTTTTCTTTTGTTTGCGTTGTAATAAACGCGGTACCTGAATATGTAAATGACCGGGTAAAACTACCAGCGACTCTAATAAGCTGGCAAACAACATGAGAAACACTATAGGTGGAATAAAGCTAACAAAAGAACCAAAGCGTCCGGAAAAATAAAATAACGGTATAAAAGCGATGCAGGTGGTAACACTACTGGCAAGCACAGGCATGAATACCTGGTTGGTTCCTTTTACCGCAGCCTCCTGTGAGCTATAACCCTGAGACTGAAAGCGAGCAATATTCTCAGCCACAACAATGGCATCATCAACCACGATCCCCATCACAATAATAACAGCGGCAAGGGTAACGTTATTAATGGTATAGCCGATGGTCATACTGACGATGAGTGTTAAACAAATGGTAAATGGAATACCCAGGGCGACCCAGATTCCTGCTCGTTTATTTAGAAATAGAAACAGGGTGAGTAGAATCAGGATAAAACCAATTGTGCCATTGGTGGAGATAATACTGAGGCGATTTCGTACTTCATATGATTCATCATCAAGTATGACTAGCTGTACATCTGAGTGGCGCAGGTTGTTACTGGTAAATTCTTCGACGACTTTCTTTACCTCGACCAACGATTCGATAATCCCATAAGAGCCATTTTTTACCACGTTAAACATGATTGACTCATGTCCATTAACTTTGGTGATTCTTTTTTCACGGCGGAAGTCGGTTCTGACTTCTGCAATTGATTTTAAATCGATGGCTTTGCCCTGAAATCCTGCCTGCACGTAAAGTTGATTGAGTTTATCTACCGTATCAAGCTGGGCATCAATGGTGACACTGGGTTCATCTTTAACTTCAATATGGCCAGCAGGTTGTCTTATATGATTGTTTTTGATTTCCTTAATGACCTGGCTGAGCGGGATTTGATAACGAACCAGCTTTTTTGGATCAACATTGATTTGCAGTTCTTCCTGCAAATAACCAGAACGATTAATGCTATTTATTTGTGATAAATTAGTCAGTTGCAACTCTAGCGAAATTGCCAGGCGTTGTAATTCCTGCCGCTGAGCATTGCTGAGTAAGTGAGCCTTGGTATGAATGAGTGCAATATCGATAATGGCTTTTTTCGAGCTTTTAAATACACGAACTGAAGGTTTATCGCGTACTTCGGGAGGGAGCTGGGCACCGAGTGCAGCATTACGAACTTCTGTAATAACTTCGTTTTTATTGGATAAATCCTGTTCTAATTCCACAGATATGGTGGTTGATCCGCGGCTAACACTACTAAAAATGCGGTGTATGCCATCGACAGACTTTAATTCTTCTTCCAACTCACGGGTGACAAAGTGTTCCACTTCTGCAGCGGTGGCACCGGGGTAGCTTGCTGAAACCCTGACAAAGTCGTAGGTGATATCAGGTCTTTCTTCCTTTTTGATCTCCTGCCAGGAGAAAAGGCCGCCAATAATAACCGAGGCGAACAGCATGTTGGTCAGCAGGTGGCGATTAACAAAAAATTCAATAAAGCTTGCGATCATAAGTTTTCTTTTAATAATGATTATTATTGAAGCAGATTACGACTGATTCGCTTTATTATGCCATTCTTTATATATATACGGTATGTTATTTCAGTATGAATAAATCAGGTTTAATTTGTTTGGACGTGTCCTCAACACTTTAGTAAAATCTGTGTTTCGACCTTATTTTCATCACTTTTAGAGACCATATCATGGGAAGAGCATATCAAAACCGCAAAGAATCAATGGCTAAAACGTCTGACGCTAAGGCTAAGGTTTATTCAAAATACGGGCGGGAAATTTATGTTGTCGCTAAAAATGGTGGTACCGATCCCAATGGTAACTTATCTCTGCGCCGTTTAATTGATAATGCGAAAAAAGATCAGGTTCCTGCGCATGTTATTGATAAAGCCATAAAGAAAGCCGAAGGTGGTGGCGGAGAAGATTTTGTTCCTGCTCGCTATGAAGGTTTTGCATCTGGTGGTGCTAATGTCATTGTGGATTGCTTGACTGATAACAATACCCGTACTTTCAATGATGTACGTTTATGCTTTAATAAGTGCAAGGCCAAGATTGGTACACAGGGCACGGTTGCCCATATGTTTGATCATGCTGCTGTATTTGTTTTTAAAGGTGAAGATGAAGATCAGGTTCTTGAAGCCATGTTAGAAGCGGATGTTGATGTAACTGATGTTGAATTAGAAGAGGGTATGATTTCAGTGATTGCCCCGCATACAGAATATAGTAAAACACGAACCGCTTTAGTGAGCCTGTTAGGTGAGGATGTCGAATTTGAAGTAGACAATATTACTTTTATTCCTCAATCAACCATGACCATTAGTGGTGACGATGTTGAAATGTTTGAAAAGTTTCTCGACATGCTTAACGACAATGATGATGTGCAAAACGTTTATCATAATGTGGATATGTAATAGTTATATTTCAGATTAAGCTTTTTTCATTAGCTCAGGGATCTAAAATAACGAATCATTTCATTTCGCATTTTAGTATCAGGTAAGCGTCCGGTTTGTGCTGCCATATTATCTAATAAGTGTTTTACTTTAGTTGTCGCCGGAATTGCACAGGTAACGGCGGGGTGAGACACGATGAACTTTAAAAAGAATTGTCCCCAACTTGTAACATCAATCTCACTTGCCCAACAGGGTAAAGTTTTACCCCTTACATGACGAAACAAATTACCACGTTGATAAGGTCGATTAACGATTACAGCAATGCCTTTATCAACGGCTATGGGCAACAGGCGCTGTTCAACATCACGATTGTCAATATTATAACTGAGCTGAACAAAATCAAACTTTAATGATTCGAGTAAAACTTCCAGTTCTTCATGGTATCGGCCATGAGATGTGGTGACACCGATATAACGAATTTTCCCTTCAGCTTTCATTTTTTTAAGTGTTTCATAATGAACTTCCCAGTCACGTAAATTATGAATTTGCATTAAATCAAAGCGTTTAACCCCCCATAATTTTCGGGATTGTTCCATTTGTTCAATGCCTGCCTGTTCACCGTATGTCCATACTTTTGTGGCTGCGAATAGATTCCTATCATTATTGATTTGTTTTAATAATTTCCCGATTACCGCTTGTGCAGAATCATACATCGGTGATGAATCCACAAGTATGCCTTTTTTATCGAAGAAAATTTGTAATACTTTTTTAAGATGCTGTAACCGTTCTTCATCATTTATTGCATCAAAAGTACGAGAGGTACCAATACCAACGACAGGAATTTCTTCACCCGTTGAAGGTATTTTTTTAACGATGATATTTTGTGATGCAGCATGTAATAAATTTGTCAGGCTCGAACCACTTATCCCGAGCGCCAGTAATGCTTTTAGTAAGGTGCGACGACTAATGTTATTTTCATTCATGACGTTTTCCTTTAGCAGCAATTTGTTCTCGTTTAATTCCTAATCGATATGCAACAAGTGCCCATAACGCGGCAATGGGGGCTGCGACAAAGGCGATTTGTCCTAAGCTTAGTCCAATTCCACGCATGCCGTCATAGACCCAGGCACTGACAGCATCTCCACCACGATACACAACAGTATCAATAAAGTTTTTAGCTTTATATTTCTCTTCTCGCCCGAGAACGACATAAAGCATTTCACGCGCAGGTCGCATAATAGAATAGTTTCCTGCACGTCGAAAAACCTGAACGATTATTAAAACGGTAATAACCGGTGAAAAACTCAAGATGATAAATCCAATAGAAAGTAATAAAGGGATAAGTGCCAGTGTCCAGGCTAAGCCTAACGTTTTAACTATTCTTCCAGTAAGAAAAAACTGAATTAGTATCGTTAAACTATTAACGGCGAGGTCAATCATTGCAAAAACTGAAGTACGTTCCCCTGAATCTGAAAATGCATCCTGAATAATGCTCGCTTGCTGGAAATATAAAAAAGTTGAAAGGGTGCTGAATATTAATATCAATAAAGCTATCCCCATTAAATAGGGTGAGCGCATGACTAATGTAAATCCGGCAAACCAATGACCACCAATAGGAGCTTTATAGGTATTATCGACCTGTGATAATGGCTGCTGTTTAAACCAGAGTGAAAGATTATGAATACAAAAGATAGGAATCATCAGTAAAACAGCACTGATGAGCAACAAATTGTGTGTGCCTAAAGGTTGAGCTAACCATGTCGTAATAATTGGTCCACATAATGCCCCTAATGTACCGCCTGCAGCAATCGAACCAAATAAACGTTTGGCCTGGTCTTTATCATATATGTCATTCATAAAACTCCAGAACACGGAGACCACAAATAAATTAAACACACTTACCCAGATAAAAAATGATTGAGCGACTTGAGCAGGGAAGACCCGGAAATGAAACAGAGCATAAAAACCTAAAAGGTTTAAGATAAAAAAACTATATACCAGAGGTAAAAATTGCCGGCGGGGATAACGAGAACTTACCCAGCCATAGAGTGGAACCATTGCGAGTATGACGATAAATGTACCGGTAAATACCCAGGGTAGATTTTTAATTCCGCCAAGAATTCCCATTTCATCGCGTAACGGTCGAATAATATAATACGCACACAATAGGCTAAAGAAATAAACGAATGAAATAATAAGTGCAGGTAATTCACCTTCTCTGAGGTCAATGCTACGGTCTATAAGTGCTCGATAGTTTTTCATCAATACACACTATATATGCGTGCGATTGAAGTCCAGCAAAGTAATTTTTCACGTTTTCGCTTGCCAATTTTATTGCCTAATCGAGTAGCTAATTCAAGTCCACCGGCACCACCGCCGATGATAACAATATGATGGAGTTTGCTCACAGACATAGTTTTATTACTTTTTTGACGTGGAAAAGGATGAGTACAGTATATTAGGAAAGGCTAATTAACAAAATCAGTTAAAAATGATTAAATATTAATCTGAGTATGTTCCAACTTGGTGCATGTTTTCTACTTTTATCAGCTTAGTGTATATTTCTTTTTAAATTAACCCAACTTTTATGAAACTCCTATGTCAAAATTATTAAGTGAATGGTCTCCTTCAACCGCAACTATTGATGTGATTAAGTTAAATGGTATTGATGATGACCATATTGCAAAAACGGTTGAATATTTAAAGGCTGAATCAGCCTTAAGCAATATAGACGATATTGATGGTTATGATAACTGGAATTCATTTTTTATTATTTTCTGTATTAAAGCTCACAACAATACCCGAACAGAATAACCCTTAAGTTTTAAGGATGAATTTTGTTAGTAGTATTATCACAAGCTAATTTGTTAATTTATGTTAATAAGATTGCCCCTGGTCTTGATACATAAATACATGTCATCATATTTAGATATACTTAAGATGTATAAAGTGTATTTAAAACTGGATCTATTTATTGTTAATCGTCTATATATTTAAGTTCTAATTATTTTTGAAAAGATACCCCCCAAATAGCTATTTAAAAAATCATGTTGAATAAATACTTTAACGAGTAATTGAACATATATTTTATGACAAAACAAATCATTTATATTATTGATGATGAAGAGCAACTTCTGGATTTGTTGATTGAGTATGTTCAAATACTTGGTTATCAGGCAATAGGTTATACTGACGCAGTAAAATTCTTTAATGAGAATGAAACCTTTGCTGATGGTGCCATGATGATGCTGGATTTAAAAATGCCAGTAATGGATGGTATCGAGGTTATGCGCCGAATGGTTGAAATGGGTCATAGCATACCACTGATATTAATGAGTGGATATGATACGGGTGTGCTTCATTCAGCCAAGCAATTAGCCAAGGCATACTCATTAGATATTATTGCCAGTCTTTCTAAACCAATTAATTTCACTTCTTTAAAAAATACCATTCAACAATACACTAAGTCTGAAAAACTACAGGGTTTTAGTCCTGATTTATCAATCTCCGTGAATGATTTGGAAGATGCTATTCTTTATAACCAACTTGTATTACATTTTCAGCCTCAAGTGGAAATTAGAGACGGTTCACTTGCCGGTATAGAAGCATTGGTTCGATGGCAACATCCTGAACATGGATTGATATATCCGGATGTTTTCATTTCACTGGCAGAAAAAACTGGATTAATTGCAGATCTGACTGCACAAGTTATTAAGCTTGCAGTGGATCAGAGTTTAAACTGGAAATCGAAAAATTTAGTTTTACCAGTATCGGTTAATATTTCAGCAGATAATATTACCTCGCTTACGCTTCCTGAACAATTACGAAATCTGCTTGATAACCATAAATTAGATCCCGCAATACTAACTTTAGAAGTAACAGAAAGTGCCTTAATGGGAGAATTAGTTACTTCGTTAGATATACTGACACGCCTGCGTATGAAAGGAATTGATCTTTCGATTGATGATTTTGGTACAGGTTACTCTTCACTTTCTCAACTTTATCGCATGCCATTTACTGAGCTTAAAGTTGATCAGAGTTTTGTCATGAATATGACAGATGATGATGATGCACGGGGAATTGTAAAAACATGCATCACTTTAGGGCATGAATTAAAAATGGAAGTGGTAGCAGAAGGTGTGGAAAATAAAGAAACTCTGGATATGTTAATGGGTATGGGCTGTGATATTGCTCAGGGTTACTATATTGCGAAACCGATGCCAGCAGATGAGTTGGTCCCATGGTTGGAACAGAGAAACAGTAACTAGGTGGTCTTCACTTTTTTATTTAGTTTTGTAGCATATTTTTTTGAAAAAATAGTATAAGAATCGCTATACTCTTCTTTATGCGATTTTTTATCTTTGCCTCAGTTTTTCTGCTAGTTATGGCATTACTTAATGTCTATACCTGGCGGCGTTTCCTGCGCTTACTTTCTTATGATAAAGCGGGTTACCTTTTAGCTGTCCCCATTATACTCATGCTCGGTGATATCTTTTTTATTATTGATATCATTACTAACATTATTCCAGATTCACCTGCGTTGTACTTTATTTCGAGTAGCTTCATTGGTGTCACTTTTATGTTATTCGTCATAGCGGTTATATATGATATGACCATAACTGTATCAAAACGTATTCCTGTCGATCACTCTCGTCGCACAACACTAAAACTGATATTCGATGTCACTATGCTGGTGGCAGCTTTTGCGTATTTATTACGCGGTTTTAGCCAGGGAGTGCGGTTCCCTGAACTTAATCGAGTGAGAGTAAAGATTAAAGATTTTCCCTTAGATAAATATAATATTGTTCAGCTAACTGATGTACATGTGGGGCGAACAATTAAACGTGAATTCATTGAAGAACTGGTGAAAAAAACGAATAGCCTGAAACCCGATATGGTTGTTATTACGGGTGATTTGGTCGATTTGCCTATAAGTCATATTGAGTATGATCTTTATCCATTAAAAGATTTAACCGCTCCTGCCTATTTTATTTTAGGTAATCATGAATATTTTCATGGTGCAGGCGAAACCGTTGAGTATATTAAATCATTAGGCATTACGCCTTTGTTAAACGAACATGTTGTTATTGGAGAAGGGCCGTCTCAATTTAACCTGGTTGGGCTGACAGATGTTAGTGGTTTTCGAGCCGACTTTCTTCCTCCGGATGCAGAAGCAGCTTATTCAAATGCCGATCAAAATAAAGCCTGTATTGTACTGGCGCATCAACCAAGAATGATTACCGAGATGGATGAGTACCGTTGTGATCTGATGTTAAGCGGTCATACCCATGGTGGTCAGATCTTTCCCTTTGGTTTATTAGTGATGGCAGCACAACCTTACCTTGCTGGCTTGTATGAACATGCACCGGACAGACAAATCTTTGTGAGTCGCGGCACAGGGTATTGGGGGCCGCCTTTACGATTCCTGGCTCCGAGTGAAATTAGTCAGATACTTATACAACCGGCTTAAATGATGGCAAGAAAGAAACGTTCATATAATCTATACGTGATCGATCTTGATAAAGAAGTACTTTCAATTAAAAAATTTCGCGATATGAATCCGGATTATATTGAAGACTATCCCTGTGTATACGTTGGACAAACGGCTAAGTCACCCGATGATCGTTTTGACCAGCATAAGGCGGGCATTAAATCGAATCGGTATGCTAAAAAATATGGACTTCGCTTACGTTATAAATTATTTGAACAATATAACCCGATTGCAACACGTAAAGAGGCAGAACATAAAGAAGCTTTACTGGGTGAACATTTGCGCAACCGAGGTTTTGCAGTTTGGTGGAACTAAAAGAAAAATTAGAACAAAGTTATCTGGATACAATTTATTCGGTTTTCATTAATAATGAAAAATATGATCTTCATATTGGTCAGACAATTCCAGCCGAAATAGAACAAATACTTGAAAATAAATCCGCAGTGATTTTAACTGCATGGAATCCGCGAAGTCAGCCATTTTCTTTGTCAGAAAATAAACTCAGAAATAAAGAATTAAAGTTAAAACTTGAAAACTACACTGTATTTTATGCTTTAGGACAAGGTAAAGATCTATCATGGCCAGCTGAAGAGAGTTATTTTATTCCAGGTATTACGCAAAGTGAGGTAGAGATACTTGCTGTTGAGTTTGAGCAATATGCTTATGTGTGGATAGAGTTAGATAATAAGCCATTATTAAAGTTTTCTAAGATCTGGTAATGTTGGTTTCTCATAATAACTTTAATTTTACGTTTTTTATGTAGGTTCGAATTCATTCGAACGCGGTGTAACTATCAACCTTTATAGTTATTT
>DAOVYB010000018.1 GCA_030635835.1 Gammaproteobacteria bacterium | reverse complement strand
CGCGATCTTATGTTAGTGACCCCTGGGATCTGGGAGCATAAGCACTCACCAGGCAGAGGGCTTTAAAACTGGTTATTAAGCAGCTAAAGCGTAGTTGTCGTCGTTTGCAACTATAAGTGTTACAGCTAATTTTACGAGTTAATCTGTCACTCGGCATGCACCTCAAGTTTCGCTATCCACGTCGAAGCCGTGTCGCCCCCTTGGTACTTGGTACTTAAGACTGCAATTCTATAGAAAAATTCAATTTAAGTCAGTTTTAAATTAAAGTAATACTAAACAAGCACTTAAAGTATGAGAATTGGAAATAAAGTAAAGAAAAATCAAAATGAGTCGATAATCTTGTTGTAATTATTCATTTTTAAATGAGCTAAATATGGCAAAAATAAAGGTTAAAGAACTGGAAGTCGGCATGACATTGACTGCCGATGTCTGTGATCCAAATGGACGATTTCTATTAGGCAAAGACTGTGAATTAAATGAGAAACATCTCAAAGCATTAAGTGCCTGGGGGGTCATTAGTGTTGAGATCAGTGATGATGAAATGCCAGAAGATAAACGTTTGAATAAAATATCGGATGAAGTTTTTGCAACAATTGACGGGCAAGTTAAAGCCAGGTTTCAACACAATAACCTTAGTCACCCCTTTATTGAAGAACTTGCAAAAGAATCTGTGAATTTTTTTGTTGAACAACTAGGACAGTAAAATGGCATTAGATGCAGAACGTATTGTAACTAATGTTCTTAAAGTTGCAGCACTCCCGGCGGTCGCACTGAAATTTAGTGAAGCGATTAAAGATCCCTTAACTTCAAATAATGATCTTGAAAATATTGTCTCGGAAGATTCAGCACTGGCAGCGAAAGTGTTAATGATTGCGAACAGTGCTTTATATAATTTTCCTTCAAAGATCGATACGATATCAAAAGCAATAACTATTATTGGTCTCAAACAAATAAACGAAGTGATTCTTAGTTGCTCAATCGTTGCGATGTTCAAGGATATCCCTCAGGATGTTATTGATATGGATATGTTTTGGCGTCACAGCATTGCTGTCGCAACGACTGCCCGTATTTTGGCAAATTCAAGACACGAACAAAATATTGAAAAATATTTTACATCAGGTTTACTGCATGACATTGGTAAACTCATTATCTTCGTTGAAGCACCTAAGTATGTAGCAGAAATTATTGATAAATCTGCAGGTAGTGGCGAATTAATGCACAAGGTTGAAAAAGAAGTACTCGGTTTTGATCATGCTAAATTAGGCGCAATGTTATTGAAAAAATGGAAGTTACCAGATGAAATTGTTGCAAATGTCTATTATCACCATATGCCATCTATTTCTTCTACAAATATTGTTGGCCCAAGTATTATTCATATTGCCGATATTATTTCACATGCACTTCAGTTTGGTTCAAGTGGAGAAAGGTTTGTTCCTGCATTAAATGAAAAAGCATGGGCTGCACTGGATTTAGATATTGAAATAATAAGTCCTGCAATTGAACAATTAAACGTTCAGCATGCTGAAGCTGTTAAATTTATTTTGGGATAAAAATAATGGCTGAAATAAATAAAAATGAATTTACTGATGTTTATAATTTTATGCATGATGGTATCTCATCTGTAGTTGATGTTAGTAATAATTTATTATCTTTAAATAAAAATAATACTGTTAATGATATTCTCAATTTGTTATCAGAAAAATTAATCGCTTTTGATTGTTTTGATTCATTTTCGTTTTACGAAATTAAAGATTTGATTGATTTTCAGCAAACACATTGCTATCCGGAAAATGCCAGGGATTTAATTGAGAAAGATGTTGAACAACATATCAGCAATGGTACTTTCGCCTGGGTATTAAACAGTACTCGTCCTGTAATCGTTACAGCACCAAAATCAGACCGTAAACAAGTGTTAGTATCATTATCAACCAAGCGTCGTATACATGGCATGTTTATTGGTAATGCAAAAGATAACAAAGATATAAATGGTGTAACACTTGATATGTTACAGCTTCTTTTATCAATTACTGTCTTTAGTATTGATAATCTTCAATTAACAGAACAACTAACTAACTATACACATAATCTCGAAGAGAAAGTTACAGAAAGAACTAAAGAACTTGAATCAGCTAAAGAACGTGCTGAAAGTGCTTATAAAGCTCGTTCAGAATTTCTTGCAAACATGAGCCATGAAATCAGAACACCAATGAATGGTGTGTTGGGTATGATGGAGTTATTAAAGGAAACAGATCTTAATAAGAAACAACTTCACTATGTCACTACAGCAAAAAATTCCGGCAATAATATGCTGGTTATCCTTAATGATATTCTTGATTTGTCAAAAGTAGAAGCTGGCAAGTTAATTATCGAAGAAGAAGAATTTAACCTTATTGAGACAATTGATGATTTAGTTTCATTGTTTGCAATAGAGTTACAGGATAAAGGTGTCGATTTAATTGTATCTATTGATCCTATTATCCCTGTTTATTTACTGGGTGGTCAGACTCGTTTTTGGCAGGTAATAATGAACCTTTTAGGTAACGCAAAGAAATTTACTGAATCTGGTGAAATCTGTTTAACTTTAACCCTGAATGATCTTCAGGGGGATGAAGTTGATATCTCCGTTAGTGTAAAAGATAGTGGCATAGGTATTGCTGAAGAATCATTGGAAAAAATATTTGAATCATTTGAACAGGCTGAAGTGAATACTGCACGTGAATATGGTGGAACTGGTCTTGGCTTAACATTATGTAAAAAATTAACAAGAATGATGGGAGGGGATATAGGTGCACGTTCAATAATAGGGCAGGGTAGCGAGTTTTTCTTTAATGTTAAAATGAAACGTGTTGCTGATACACCTGATACTTTTGTATTTGAAAAAGAAAATAATTTTAATGCTGTCTATTTGAGTAATAAAGAAAATTCGTTTGCTGCAATTAACTCCATATTTGATGCGTTAAAAATCAAACATTCCTCATGTGATTCTGAAGCTTGTATAGATGAGAAAATGTCAGGCGATAATAATACAAATGTATTGCTGATTGATGAGAATATAGTCGTAGAACAGGAATGGACAGCAGAAGGAATTAAAGATAAATATACAGATTGTAATGTCACAATTGTTTGTGATGAACTCAATAAAAATAAATATAATGATTATGTTGGTGTAGTCACAAAACCACTTTTAACGAATAAATTATTTCGTTACCTGCAATTGGTTTCTGGCGAAGTCGATAAAACACATCTCGTTAATAAAGAAAACACTAAGTTTGCTGCGCATGTTCTTGTTGTTGAAGATAACGATGTTAATCAAATGGTTGTGTCTGGCATGCTGAATAATCTGGGGTGTGAGGTTGTGCTTGCAGAGAATGGTCAGGTAGGATTTGAAAAATTACAAAAAAATAAAATTGATATTATTTTAATGGATATCAATATGCCGGTGTTAAATGGTAGTGAGGCAACTAAAAAAATTCGCTTAACAGAAAGTAATAATGAACATATTCCAATAATTGCACTTACAGCTAATGTATTACCTGAAGATGTTGCTACTTATTATGACGTAGGTATGGACGATTATATGTCTAAGCCCTTTACGGCAGATAAGCTTTCTGAGTTATTTATTAAATGGGTAAGTCATACCATAGTGGAAACTCAAAAAGAGAAAATTGATGAATCATCTACTTCAGACACATCAAATATTGATCATAATATTGTTGAAGATTTAAAAGCTATGATGGGTGATGCATATTTTGATCTTGTAAATACTTTTGTTAATAGAAGTCTGGAACTGAAAAAAGATATCATTGAAAATAAAGATGATGTTGGAAAGTTAGTTAGAGATGTTCATAGCTTAAAAGGCAGTAGTGGTACCATGGGGGCAAAAAAAATGTTCTCTATTTGTGAAGACTTTGAATTGCACCTGCGTAAAGGTGAGTATGGTAATAAAGACAGCGAGGTCGAAAAAATTTCTAAAGAACTCGATGCTATTCATGCATTTTTACAGAGCTGATTTTAAGACGATTTGAGTATGCGGGCTTTTTCACGTTTCCAGTCACGGTCTTTCTCTGTGGCTCGTTTATCATGTTCTTTTTTACCTTTTGCTAAGGCTATTTCTAATTTTGCACGTCCATGTTTCCAGTACATTGCAGTTGCAATTAAAGTGTAGCCTTTACGCTCTACGGCTCCAATAAGTTTATTAATCTCATCTCGATTCAATAAAAGCTTACGAATGCGTTGTGGCTCAGGATGTATATGTGTGGATGCGGTTTCAAGAGGGGTAATTACCGTTGAACTTAGCCATGCTTCATTATTTTTAATAAAAACATAACTATCACGAATTTGTACTTTACCTGCTCGCAGGCTTTTTACTTCCCAGCCCTGTAATACGATTCCGGCTTCAAAACGCTCTTCCAGATTAAAGTCATGGCGAGCTTTTTTATTGAGCACAATGGTATTTGAGTGCGATTTCTTGTCTTTTTTAGATTTAGCCATACCGCTGGATTATACAGACAATTCACATATCTGGCAGTTTAGTCTTGAGCCAGCGGAGAACTTATCTAATAATAAAGGTATAGTAAGCAGCAAAGATGTACATTATTAGCAAAACTTAATAAAAAAAATCACGCTAAATATAATAAAGAGGAAGAGACATTGAAAAATAATAAAAATGACTTTCATCTAAAGCGAATATTTATGGGCTTGTTACTCATGCTTTCCAGTACCTTTGTACTCGCAGCAGATCAAGCTGCTAGCTCATCTCAGTTAAATGAATTATTTGGTGTAATAAATGGCTATTTAGCGGCTGTTTTCTTCTTTGATGTGATGCCGGGCTCGGCCAATTTACCATTTATTGTCGCCTGGCTTGTGGTTGGTGCGGTTTTCCTTACTGTTCGTATGAGTTTTATTAACCTGCGCATGTTTCGCCATGCATACCATATATTACGCGGTAAATACGCTGTTCCGGGTGCGCAGGGTGAAGTCACATCCTTCCAGGCTCTAACGACAGCTTTATCCGCAACTGTGGGCCTGGGGAATATAGCGGGTGTTGCCATTGCTATTATGATTGGTGGCCCGGGAGCAACATTCTGGATGATTGTTGCCGGCTTTTTAGGTATGACATCAAAATTTACCGAAGCCACACTGGCTCAAATGTATCGCGTAGTCAGATCTGATGGACATATTATGGGTGGCGCGATGGAATATCTTTCACGCGGCCTTGCTGAAAAAGGCTGGTCTCAAACCGGTAAAGTTCTGGCGGTTATTTTTTGTATTCTGACGATTGGTGGCTCTCTTGGCGCAGGTAATGCCTTCCAGGTTAGTCAGTCATTAACGGCAGTCAAATTACAAATTCCATTATTAGCAGAGCAACCGTGGATTTATGGTGTGGTTATGGCAACGTTGGTTGCTGTCGTTATTATTGGTGGTATTCGTCGTATAGCACATACCGCTGAAGCCATTGTACCTGCAATGGTCACGATATATGTTTTAGCATGTCTCTGGATTATTTTGAGTAATGCAGAAATGATTCCTGATGCTATTGGCAAAATAATAACTGAAGCATTCAACCCCGCAGCTGGAATGGGTGGCTTGATTGGTGTTTTAGTTCAGGGCTTTAAACGTGCCGCATTTTCCAGTGAAGCCGGTATTGG
The DNA here is from genome assembly GCA_030635835.1 of Gammaproteobacteria bacterium. Next base: position 9,332 of record DAOVYB010000018.1, on the reverse strand, counting down.
TTCTGCCGCAATAGCACATGCAACAGCAAAAGTTGCTTACCCTGTTCGTCAGGGGATTGTGGCATTAATGGAACCTTTTATTGATACCATTGTGATTTGTACAATGACAGCTTTAGTTATTATTATTACCGGTGTCTATAACAGCCCTGAAACAGCACAACTTGTCGCTAACAGAGAAGGAGCAGCATTAACTGCTGTTGCATTTGGCTCAGCGATTTCATGGTTCCCGATTATATTGTCCATATCAGTTGTCTTGTTTGCTTATAGTACGATGATTTCATGGTCATACTATGGTGAACGTTGCTGGACTTATATGTTTGGTGAAAGCTCAACCATGGCCTATCGCATAATCTTCATTATCTTTGTTGTACTTGGATCGGTTACCAGCGCAAGTAATATTCTTGATTTTAGTGACTTACTTATTCTTGCAATGGCATTTCCTAATTTTATTGGCTTATACATCTTGCATGGCAAGGTACGAGAAGCTTTATCAAGTTACCTGTCTAAGCTTAAAAGTGGTGAGTTGAAACGAGAAGTTCAATAAAGTTATCCGGATACTACATCATACTAATTTAGTGTAGTGCTTGAATTAAGGATGTTATAAATGCGACATGAATGGTCTAGTCGACTGACCTTTATTTTAGCGGCAGTCGGCTCAGCTGTTGGCTTGGGAAATATTTGGAAGTTTCCGTACATCACCGGTGAATATGGCGGTGGTGTATTTATCCTTGCCTATCTTGTTTGTATTTGTTTAATCGGCTTTCCTATTATGCTGGCAGAAATTGCACTGGGTCGGCGCGGGAAAAAAAGTCCGGTAAACACCATGCTGGCATTATCTCAGGAAGCAGGTAGTCATCCAGCCTGGAGTTTATTGGGGTGGGTGGGCATGGCCGCGGGTTGCCTGATCCTTTCTTATTATAGTGTGATTGCCGGTGAAGTGATGGCTTATAGCTTTCGTGCAAGTGCTGGTATGTTTAACCAGCAAACGGTTGATGGTATTAAAGGAATATTATCTTCACTAGTTTCTGAACCGGAAAAATTATTAGCCTGGCACAGCATATTTATGGGGTTAACTATAATTGCTGTGGCAAAAGGTGTTAAAGGTGGCATTGAGAAAACAGTCACTTTTTTAATGCCCGCTTTGTTTGTTCTGCTGATATTTTTAGTTATTTATGCAATGAATTCAGGCGGTTTTGATCAGGCAATTAATTTTATGTTTACTCCTGATGCAGATAAGTTTTTTTATTCACGCAATGACTACGGTGAATATTTAATGGATGCTGCCGGTGAAAAAATATTTACCTGGAAACCCATGATGGTTGCCATGGGGCATGCTTTTTTCACTTTAAGCTTAGGTATGGGAGCAATTATGATGTATGGCTCATACCTGAACCGTTATGTTTCAATAGGTAAAATGACCTTAATTATCGTTACTCTTGATACCATTGTTGCACTCTTAGCTGGCTTAGCCATTTTTCCTTTAGTTTTTGCGAACGGCCTTAATCCTGCAGCAGGACCGGGATTAATTTTTGAGACCTTACCGCTGGCCTTTGGCAATATGGAAGGGGGAACCTTTATAGGAACACTCTTTTTTGTTTTGCTCTTTTTTGCCGCATGGAGTTCTGCAATTTCATTAATTGAACCAACTGTTGCCTGGTTAATTGAAAGCAAACACATGGATCGTATTAAGGCGACTGTGTGGACAGGCTCAGTAATCTGGTTAATTGGTATAGCAACAATTTTCTCAATGACCGGAACAACCTTACAGGATATTTTTCAGGTTATATTTAACTGGTTTGGAATCGAAGACATAGAGTTAAACGCTGGCATATTTAATTATAATCTTTTCCAGGTTATAGATTTTTTCACAGCAAGTATTATGTTGCCAATAGGCGGTATGCTGATAGCACTATTTGCCGGCTGGGTAATGGATCCGGAATCAACTAAACGTGAATTTTCATTTCAATATCGTTTCATTTATCCTGTCTGGCACATTATGGTGCGTTATGTGAGTCCATTTTTAGTATTAATGGTGTTTTTAAATATCATCGGTATTTTTAAACTTTAGAAATTTTTAAGTAGAAGTTATGACAACAATTAGTAAAAGTGCGCTGGTTTCATATACGCCAGAAGAAATGTTTAAGCTTGTTGATAATATTGAAGCATACTCAGAATTTTTACCCTGGTGTGGTAAAGCAACAGAAATATCGCGTGATGAAACCGATGTGGAAGCCAGTTTATTGGTTTCACATAGTGGCTTAAATAAAGCGTTTACTACTCAAAATAAAAACACGGCTTTTAGCAAAATAGAAATGCATTTAGTCAACGGACCATTTAAAAATCTTGATGGCGTCTGGTTGTTTGAACCACTAGGCGAGAGTGCGTGTAAAGTCTCACTAAATTTAGAATTTGAATTTTCCAGTAAAATAATTGGAATGACCTTGGGCCCGGTATTTAGTAAACTTGCTAATAGTTTAGTTGATGCGTTTATTAAACGTGCGGAAACAGTTTATGGATAATCCAGATAAATATTTTATTGAAGTTGTATATGCTTTACCAGAAGAGCAGACATTAATCTCTCTGGATGTTGAGCAGGGCACGACAGTTGAGCAGGCAGTAAAACTTTCCGGAGTACTGGAGAAGTTTACTGACATTGACTTAACAAAAAATAAAATAGGAATTTTTGGTAAGGTGACCAAGTCTGATCAGGTTTTACGAGACAAAGATCGAATTGAAATTTATCGCCCGCTGATAGCCGATCCAAAAGAATCACGTCGTAAACGTGCAGAGAAAAAAGAAGCTAAAAAATAACAAAAGCGAACTGTCATTGCGAGCGATAGCGCGCAATGACCTGTCTTAACTACTTCAGAATAATTTTTTTCATCTGACTTTTATCAATTTTCGATAATTTATCACGCTTAAAGTATAAAGTGAGTAAACGTCGTTCTGCTTTGCCATGGCCTTTCGCAAAGGTATAAACATAATCCCAGCGATTTTTATGGAAGGGATCCTTTAATAAAGAGGTTCCCATAATAAACACGACCTGTTGCCGGGACATGCCAACTTTAAGTTGAGATATCTGTTTCTTATCTAAAGTATTCCCTTGCTGCATGTCGGGCTTATAGGCACAACTTGCAAGAAACTGACTAAAAAACAGACTAATAATAAGAATGAGAACTCTTCTCATTTTCGTTCCAATATGCGACGATTAAAAAACGCATCATACCCTATTGTCTGCTTAATATGCGAGTGAGATGTGATACATAAATGAATAAGTTGTGAGGAATAATGGATAGTAGCGAATTAAAACGTGCCGGTTTAAAAGCCACATTACCCAGAATGAAGATTCTGGAATTTCTGGAAAATAGCAAAGTCCGGCATATGAGTGCGGAAGATGTTTACAAGGCATTACTCGAAAGTGGTGAAGAAGTGGGTTTAGCCACAGTTTATCGCGTCCTCACTCAGTTTGAAGCTGCAGGTCTTGTTGTGCGCCATCACTTTGAAGGCGGGCAATCTGTTTTTGAAATGGAACAGGGGCAGCATCATGATCATATTCTTTGCATACGTTGCGGCAAGGTAGATGAATTTGTTGATGAAACCATTGAAGAACGGCAGAAGAAAATTGCCAAAGAAAAAGGCTATGCCATGACAGATCATTCACTCTATATATATGGAGTGTGTGCAGACTGCCAAAAAACAGGTTAGTTTTACCTCGAAGGATACCAAAAAAATAATAAGATAAACCACGGGGAACACTGGGTGCACAGGGGAAAAGCGATTAATAATAATTGTTTCCCAGTGTTCCCCGTGACCCCAGTGGTTAGTTTTTTGTTTATTTTTTACCCGTTTCCAACTTGACCCAGCATTTCTTCTGCGTGAGATAGGGTTTGTTTTGTGATTTCAACGCCGCCCATCATGCGAGCCAGTTCTTTTACGCGTTGTGGTTGATCAAGATAATTAATCTGACTAATGGTTGTAGCAGAGTCCGATTGTTTGCTGACTTGTAAATGATGCTCACCTAATGCAGCAACCTGTGCTAAGTGGGTGACACAAATGACCTGACGATGAGCTGCGAGCTGTTTAAGTTTGCGTCCAACAATTTCTGCAACACGGCCACCAATACCCACATCAACTTCATCAAATATGAGAGTAGGAATACGGGTAGACTCCGCTGCAATAACTTGAATGGCTAAACTGATACGGGAAATTTCACCACCTGATGCAACTTTACTAAGCGATTTTGCCGGTGAGCCAGGATTTGCACTGACAAGGAATTCTATTTGCTCATTACCATTAGCATGGAATGAATCTGTCTCATAAGCATTTAAAGCAACTTCGAAAGCCCCGCCTTCCATGCCGAGCTCCTGCATATTTTCACTGACTTTGGTGGACAAGGTTTTTGCTGCTTTTGTTCGGCTTTTACTTAATTGTTGAGATGCTTGCTGATAGTGGTTTGCTGAGTTTAAAATATCTTGCTGTAGTTTTTCCAGATGCCCATCTGCATTTTCAATCGAGTCCAGTTCTTTTTGTAAGCTCTCGAGTAAAGTGGGAAGCTCATCGGGTTCAACCTGATGTTTACGAGCCAGATTATGAATACTGCTAATGCGTTCATCAAGGTAACTTAAGCGCTGAGGATCTAACTCAAGACTATCAACATACAGATGTAATTCACTACTGGCTTCATTGAGCTGAATCATTGCATTGTCGAGTAAAGCTGCAATTTCATTGAGTTTATTATCTGTTTTACCTAACTGTTGTAATTCTAAAGTAAAGTGGTTTAACTGTTGAGAGATTGAACCATTATCACTTTCTTCCAAAGCATGAAGCGTTTGCTCTGTTGTTTGTAATAACTGGCTCGCATTGGATAAGCGCTTATGCTCATTGTCGAGTTGAGCAGACTCACCTGGTAGTAAATTCAGTGTTTCAAGTTCATTCACCTGGTAGCGTAATAAATCAAGACGATGATCCTGTTCATTTTTTGCTGCGCTTAATTTTTTATATTCAGTATTGAGTTTGTTCCATTCTGTATAGGACGTGCTGACCTTATTGACTAAAGTAGCGTGGTTGGCATAGTCATCGAGTAATTGTTGCTGAATATCCGCTTTCATTAAAGACTGGTGTTCATGTTGTCCATGTAAATCTACCAGCATTTCAGCAAGCTCACGTAATTGCTGAACCGTGGCAGGTTTGCCATTAATAAAGGCTTTAGATGGGCCTTTTTCAGAAACGGTACGACGAATAATACACTCATGTTCACTATCGAGTTCATGCTCTTTTAACCATGCTTCAGCATTAGCTGCTTCACTGGTATCAAAAGTCACACTGATTTCTGCGCGATTCTCACCATGACGAATGACAGTACTGTCTGCACGATCACCCAACGCTAAACCTAAAGCATCAAGCAAAATAGATTTACCCGCACCAGTCTCACCGGTTAAAACCGAAAGGCCGGATTCGAGTTCAATGTCGAGTGCCTCGACAATAGCAAAATTCCAAATATGAATGTGTGTCAGCATAGTGTGGTTATTATAATCATTTAAAAGACTTAAAAAACATCATGTAAATAAAAATCAAAACATTATTACCACAGAGGACACGGAGGTTCACAGAGGTTTTTATTTAATGCTTTCCTCTGTGAACCCCTGTGTCCTCTGTGGTTCAAGATTTATTTTTGTTCTTTGTGGTATTTTAGTTTCTATTATTTGTCTAAAAGTGCTCACCCCAGTGAAGTTTTGCACGTAGTATTTCGTAGTGATTGTGTTTTCGAGGGTGAATTAGGCGTACCACTTTTTCTTTTTTCTTAATGGTAATTTTATCACCTGAAACAACCCCTAAATTAATCTGGCCATCACAGGTTACCTGGGCGTGAGAGTTTTGATTTTCTTTTACAATGATCTCAATTTTACTATCTCCACCTATAACAATCGGGCGGTAACTCATGGTGTGTGGACAAATAGGTACCAGTACCATGGCATCCATATCCGGTTCCAGAATGGGGCCTCCGCCTGAAAGGGCATAGGCAGTTGAACCTGTTGGCGTAGAAACAATTAAGCCATCTGAGCGCATACTGTTAAGAAACTTACCATTTATATAGGTTTCAGTTTCTATCATTCGCGCAACTTCCCATTTGTGAACAACAACATCATTAAAGGCATCACTTTCACTTGCGGGGTTGTCACTACTTTCAATGACCGTATTTAAAAGAATACGGTGTTCTTCTTCAAAATCTCCATTAAGGATTTCATCAATGCGTTCGGACATTTCATTGGGGGAAATATCTACAAGAAAACCCAGACGTCCCAGGTTGATGCCGAGAATCGGTACTTCAAAATTGACCAGTCCACGGGCAGCATCAAGCAAGGTGCCATCTCCACCAACGGTAACAGCAAGATCGCAACGTTTGCCAATTTCATGGCGGGTGATAATTTCCATATCATGTTCACCTATATTACGAGAAGTTTCCCGATCCAGGTAAACGGTACAACCACGATCTTGTAATATGCGTGAAAGTGCCAGTACTGTTGATGCGACACTGGTGTCTGCAAATTTGCCTATTAGGCCGATGGTATTGAAGCTATTTTTCATGCATCTACTTTATTTTATTTTCAATTATCTGGCTGTGAAACGTATCGTGAATTGATGTGTTTTAAAAATATAATGTTATTAAATAAGTAGTGATAAATTAGCACAGGTTGACCCAAATAAGCCAATCTTCGTAAATCTTTTATAACCGATGTAAAAGCTTGACCTTAAACGGGAAAATCGGCTAATTTGATTAGCACTCGAATCACAAGAGTGCTATTTTGACATTCTTGCCCGAAATCCTATGGAATAAAAAAACGTGTCGACAGATTCTACCTTAAACAACCTGAATGAACGTTCTCAGCAGTTATTTAAAGTGTTGGTGGAACACTATATCAATGATGGTCAACCGGTTGCTTCTAAAACCTTATCCAATGATAAAAAGATTAATTTAAGTCCAGCCACGGTTCGCAATGTCATGGCGGATCTTGAGGATTTAGGTCTGATAATTTCACCGCACACCTCAGCGGGTCGTATTCCAACGCCACAGGGCTACCGTTTATTTGTTGATAACCTAGTGACTGTAAAGCCTCTACAGGGGCAGGCAGTTGAAAAGCTGCGTAATGAAATGGGGATTGATGACTCTCAGGAAGGCTTGATTACCAAAGCATCATCATTGTTATCCGGCATGACTAAAATGGCTGGCGTTGTCACTATTCCTCGTCGTGAAGCAGTCATCTTACGCCATATAGAATTTTTACCACTGACTTCAAATCGGATTTTAGTCATTCTGGTCGTGAACGAACAGGAAGTTCAGAACAGGGTGATTCATACAGAGCGTGCTTTTACAGAGTCAGAGTTAACTCAAACGGCAAACTATCTTAATCAGGAATTTATAGGCAAAGATCTGTCACATATTCGCCAGTCTGTTTTGGAAAGCATGAAACAAGAAAGAGATGATATGCAGCACATTATGAAAATGGCGATTCAGATGACAGATAACGTGGTGGACGAACAAAATAATGAAGACTTCATTATGGCAGGGCAAACTAACCTGATGGATTACGCTGAAATGGCCAATATGGAAAAGCTGCGTCAGCTATTTGATGCCTTCAATGCCAAGCGTGATGTATTGCACGTGCTTGATCAGTCTATTCAGGCTGAGGGTATGCAGGTTTTTATTGGCGAGGAGTCGGGTTATGCCGTATTTGATGGTTGTTCAGTGATTACATCACCTTATAAGGTCAGCGAAGAGGTGGTGGGTGTATTAGGTGTGATTGGCCCAACGCGTATGGCATATGATCGGGTTATCCCGCTGGTGGATGTGACTGCAAAATTATTGGGATCACTCTTGAGTTCAGAGTAAGTGTCCTTATATATGGGAATAGATATGAGAAGAGACTGTAAATCCCACTATTTTCGGTGATGATTATTAACCGCCAAGTCGCCAAGGACGCCAAGTTTTAAAATTTTTTTCTCGGCGCCCTTGGCGACTTGGCGGTTCAAATTTTAATACCCTTTTCGGAGTTAGGAATGAGTGAAACAGAACAAAATCAAGAAGTTGAGACTGAAATTGAAGCATCTTCAACAGAGTCAGCTGAGTCAACGGCATCAGAATCGCCAGAAACAGAAGAAGTCACAATTGAATCTCTGCAAGAAAAATTAGCGGCGGCTGAAGCAAAAGCAGATGATAACTGGGATCAACTGGTTCGCAACCGAGCTGAAATGGAAAATATTCGTCGTCGCTCAGAGCGTGATTTAGCTAATGCACATAAATTCGCTTTGGAAAAATTTGCCCAGGAATTACTTCCTGTCATTGATAGCATGGAAATGGGCGTAGCCGCTGCAATGGATGAAAATGCAGATGTTAGTAAGCTTCGCGAAGGTACTGAAATGACCTTGAAGATGTTTGAAACCGCTATCGAAAAATTCGGCATAAAAGGCGTACATCCGCATGGTGAAACATTTAATCCGGAGCATCATCAGGCAATGACCATGATCGACTCTCCTGAGCATGAACCCAATACCATTATTGATGTTATGCAAAAAGGTTATTTGCTCAACGAACGTCTTGTTCGTCCTGCAATGGTCGTTGTAGCTTCAAATAAGAGTGGTAAAGAAACAGATTAATACAGAAAAAATAGAAAAAATTTCTTAGTAGGCTTGAAGATAGGGTAAATGACCCTATTAAATAACCAGTTAAACAATTTTAAATATTAATATCAATATCAAATTCTTTTCACAGATAGCGAGGAGCTTGAGTACAAGGCGAAATTGATGAAAAAGCGGACGAGCCCATGGACGGGCGAAGGTAGAACAACGCAGGAGCGGTTGTCGAGTGTACGATGAGTACATGAGCATTTTGAAGAAGTTTCAACACAGTAATCGAGTTTCTCGCTATTTGTGATAAGAATTTTAAGCGGAGTAAGACTATGGGTAAGATAATCGGAATCGATTTAGGCACAACCAATTCATGCGTATCAGTCATGGACAATGGTAATGTCAAAGTAATTGAAAACAGCGAAGGCGATCGCACAACTCCTTCAGTAGTCGCATTTGCAAATGATGAAGTATTAGTAGGTCAACCTGCTAAACGTCAAGCAGTAACAAATCCTACAAATACAATCTATGCGGTTAAGCGTTTAATCGGTCGCCGCTTTGAAGATGATGAAGTACAAAAAGATATCTCTATGGTGCCTTATAAAATTGTTAAGGCAGACAATGGTGATGCATGGGTAGAGGCTGAAGGTAAACAAATGGCTTCTCCAGAAGTTTCTGCTCGTATTCTGCAGAAAATGAAAAAGACAGCT
>DAOVYB010000082.1 GCA_030635835.1 Gammaproteobacteria bacterium | reverse complement strand
GGAGGGAGAGGGAGTTTAAAAAGTAGGAGGATATTATGAATACATTAACATTAGCACATTACTACACCACTCCTGATGTTCAGGCGATGGCAGATTATGTTGGTGACAGTCTTGAGCTCGCCTTAATTGCGCAACGTGAAAAAGCAGATCGTATTGTTTTTGCTGGCGTAAAGTTCATGGCAGAAACAACCAAGATCATTAATCCTGAAACACAGGTTATTTTACCGGATGAAGAATCCACTTGTTCACTCGTGATTCAAACTGACATAAACGCATTAAAACAATGGCGTAAAAAATATGCTGATCACGTGCATGTGAGTTACATCAACTCCAGTGCTGAACATAAAACCATTTCAGACTGGATTGTGACTTCACGCAATGTAGATGACATTATTTCTGAATTATATGCACAAGGTGAAAAAGTGATTTTCTCACCAGACAGAAACATGGGTGCGTATTTAAATTATCAGTATGGTTATAACATGCCAGTGTGGAATGCGGTATGTGAGGTTCACGATAAATTTAAAGATGAACAAATTACTTACATGATGGATAAGGCACGAAAAGAAGGCAATGTGTATTTAATTGCGCATCCGGAATCACCTTTGCCTGTTTTAAAACATGCTGACTTTGTCGGTTCAACTAAACAAATGTTGAGTTGGGTAGAAAACTTTAGTGGTGAAGCACATACCATTTTCATCGCCACTGAAGAAGGTTTGTTATACAACATGCATCAACTACGACCAGAACTTAATTTACAACAGGCACCTATCTATAGTGGTTGCCAGTGTAATGCTTGCCCTTATATGAAGCGCAACACGGTTGAGTTGGTAAAAGAGGCACAACAGGGAAAAGGATTCGAAATTAATTATCTTGATGAAGATACGATAGCAAAAGCCCTTAAACCGATTGAAAGAATGTTGAATTTTAGTCAGTCGCAGTTATCTGATAATGCGGCTTAGAAAATGATGAGAAATAACAATTCTCCCCATCCTAACCTTCCCCACAAGGGGAAGGAACATAAAGAAGAATGTTGCGTTTTAATCAGTCGCAGTTATCTGATAATGCGGCTTAGAAAATGAAGGGAAATAACAATTCTCCCCATCCTAACCTTCCCCACAAGGAGAAGGAATATAAAGAAGTAGGAGGTGTACTATGGTTATTAAATATTTCAAAGGTGAACCCAACACATTTGTTATACGCTATAAAAGCGGTAACGTTAAAAAAGAAGGTGCCGGATTAACCTTTTGGTACTGGCCACACAATACCTCTATTGCCACTGTGCCTGTTATCAGTCAGGACGCACCGTTTATTTTTAATGAAACAACGGCGAATTATCAGGAGATCAGCATTCAGGGTCAGTTAAGTTATCGCCTTGTTGCACCAGCTGAAACTGCTAAGGTTCTTGATTTTACGATTGATCCCGTCACGCGTAATTATCTTAGTAAAGATCCGCACAAGTTAGTCAGCCGCGTCATTAATGCGGTACAGGCAAATACGCGTAGTGGTGTTAATAACCTTTCATTAGATGAAGCACTGATTAAAGTTAAAGAACTCACTTCTGAAGTGTTAGCCAGTGTGCAAAATGAACCTAAATTAAAAGCACTGGGTGTTGTGGTTGAAAGTTTGTACTTTACAGCAGTGAAAGCCACACCAGAAATGCAAAAAGCACTTGAAGCGGATTACCGTGAAAGTTTACAACAACGTTCTGATTTAGCGATCTACACACGACGCAAAGCGGCCGTTGCTGAAGAAAGCAAAATTAAAAATAGTGAGTTAGATAATGAAGTCGAGCTTGAAGAACGGCGTCGTGAATTAGTTGTTAAACAAAGTGAAAACCGAATCAAACAGGCGCAAGCTGAAGCCAAAGCGATGGAAATGGAAGCGGAAGCCGAAACTAAAGCCGATGAAATTCGTTATCGCTTGTACAAAGACTTATCACCACAATCCATGGTGGGGTTAGCTTTAAAAGAATGGGCAGCAAATACCGGCAGTATTGATAACTTAACCATTACGCCAGATCTTGTGAGTAAAGTAGTGAGTTACATTGGAAGTAATGCCAATGAATAATTCAACTCAATCACAAACAACACGTGCAATCCCTGGTTTCACTCAGGGGATTGCTCGTGTTCCCTCACGTTCACTTTATGAGCATGTAATTATTATTACGCGTGAAACTGAGCTTGAAGAATTAACTGCGCGTTTTAATACAACAGAACAGGCAAAGTTTTATTTAGAACATGCCGGTCAGTCATTCACGCATATTGAAAAAGATCATGCACGTTATCACGATGCGTTAAATCAATTGCGCGACATTATTCCACGCGGCATTAAAACGCAGGTTATCTCACGTAAGTTAGTGCCACAATTTAGCTTTGGTGAAAATGATCTGGTTATAGTTGTCGGTCAGGATGGTCTGGTTGTAAACACGGCAAAGTATTTAGACAAGCAGCCTATTATTGGTGTGAACCCGGATCCTAAAAAGATTGAAGGTGTGTTATTGCCTTTTACCACTCAAAAGTTATCTGACAAGTTAGCTGATGCCTTACGTGGTCAGTCGTTTATTCAGGAAGTCACCATGGCAAAAGCTAAATTAAATGATGGGCAGGAATTAGTCGCATTTAATGATTTATTTGTTGGCCCGAATACGCATACCTCTGCACGTTACCATATTGAACAAGCCGGTATTGGCGAAGACCAATCATCCAGTGGCATTATTATTTCAACCGGTGCCGGATCAACGGGCTGGATGAAATCAGTTTATGCCGGTGCAGTTGGCATAGTAGAAGCACTTGGCGGCAGTGTGAATTTACCCAAAGAAGGCAGCCGCTTTGCCTGGGATGCAGATTTTCTTGTTTACGCCGTGCGTGAACCCTGGCCAAGTAAATCGTCTCAATCCAATATGGTGTTTGGTGTGATTACGCCAGATAAACCATTAGTGCTGAATTCATACATGGCAAAAAACGGTGTCATATTTAGTGACGGCATTGAAAATGATTATGTGAACTTTAATGCCGGAAACACAACAACAATTAATATCTCAGATAATAAAGCGAGGTTAATACTTTAAAAGTAATCCCGGAAGTCATCTAAAATCATCCTGGATTTCGCTCCGCTGCATCCAGGCTACTCTGGAGTAGAGTTTAAAAATCACCATTTGCAGTCCTAAATTTGCTAAAAATACATATGCCAGTGCAAATTTTTACAATTATTTGACGTTTTACGGCGATAAAATCAGTAATATATTTTTAAATACAGTTACCGCCCCTATAATTTAGCATTATTATCAACAACTTACACAAACAGTAGAAAAAACAGATTTTTTTCTATATCAGCAGTCCCTGATATGGTTTTTCAGAATAATTCCTGATAAAATCGCTCAACTTTATAGACATATACAAAATATTAGGTGAGTTACAATGGAAGCAGTAGTAGACGGTAAAACAATTGAGCTATCTGAAGCAGGTTGGTTATTAAACCTGGAAGAGTGGAGCGAAGAGTTGGCCAAACAAATCGCTGTTACTGAGAATGTAGGTGAGATGGGTGAAGAGCACTGGAATATCATCAATCTTGCTCGTGAATTTTTCGAAGATAATGGCAGTGTTTGTGAGCCTCGTAAGTTCTCTAAACTGATGCAAACGAAATATGACAAAGATCATTCTAGCCAGAAATATATTTATTCATTATTCCCAACGGGTCTAATTAAATGTGCAAACAAAATTGCTGGTTTACCTCGCCCTAAAGGCTGTAGTTAAGCTAATCAACTATTGGTTATACCTGAAAAAGGAACGCAAATGCGTTCCTTTTTTTATGTCGGGCGTCCAGCCCTCCCCCGTTCTGGTTCGCTCCGCTCATGAAAAAATTGTTCCCGACAATTTTTTTTTGTCTTTTATATTCTTTAACCCAAATATTTCTTATACTCAGAACTGACATAATAAGAGATAAGTAATAATGGCAAATATCCCCTCACAAGAAGAACAAATCCGACAATCCCACGCTGTACTCATTCACCAGGTTGTTCACGCCTGCCAGAATGATACGGCGAAACAGCAACTTAAGCCCATGTTAGATATGGCAACTCAACAAAACTGGCATGAACTTGTTGCCGCAATAAATAAAATTGTCGCAGGTCAGCGCGGGGAAGATTTATTAGCTAAACTTGATGATGAAGATAAGATTATTATAAAAAGTATTCTATTAGGATTACAGAATCCTGCGAGCTTGCCCGAAGTACAGCAACAAGCTGATCCCACTATGGCGGCACCCGGACTTGCTAGTATGATTAATGCGGCTTGCCGTGGTGATGCACAGGCATTACAAGCAGCTTCATTTATGGCTGAACAAATGACGACGACTCAGGGCGATATGCGTCAGCTCGGTGGTATTATGAAACGACTGATTGATGGTGAACGTGATCCTGATACATTAACTAAAAAAATGACCGCAAACGGTAAACAACTTGTTATGCAATTGCTTGATGAACTTAATAAGCTTGCAGATCAATAAACATACTATAAATAAATTACTCTCTTCAGGGGGACTATAATGAAATATTTAAAAATGTTATTTCTTTTTCCATTGATATTTTCTTTATCAAACAGTGCTTATTCAGATGATGAACCTTTAAGCATTTCAGTTAAACGGTTAAAACTGGAAACGGCACTTCGTATTGCACAGGCTGCAATTAAACAGTGCCGTAAGGAAGGCGTTCAAATTGCTGTGACTGTTGTTGATCGCGGTGGTCATGCCCAGGTCGTATTACGTGATGTATTGGCGATGGATATCACGTTGCCAATCAGTAAACAAAAAGCACATAGTGCTATGGCATTTAATTCCCCGTTATCCCAAATAGAAGATCGTTTTACTAAACCGTTTCAGGTTGGAAAACTCGATGGTTTAATTATTGCGGCAGGCGGCATCCCGATTAATATTGGTGGTTCAATATTAGGCGGCATTGGTGTCAGTGGTGCACCTTCTGGTTTAACTGATGAAAAATGTGCAAACGCAGGTTTAGAAGCAGTACGTGAAGATTTAGAAATGGAATAATTTTATATCTTAGGTAGTGGAGAATAAATATTACTCCACTACCTAAAATGTTTATTTTCTTAAGAATTTTACTATTATTTGTGCTACGTCATTTGAAAATAAAAGTGAAAAATGGCTATGCGGAATCTTGTGACTTTCATCAGCACGTTCTAATTGTGTTTCATCCAGATTCACCGTGCCATCATTTGCTTCCTGCATGACTCTATTAGCCAGGAGATAACCTGCTCCAATCCTTTTTGTACCGGCAATAACACAAATTTTTCTTTTATAATTCCAGCCTGGTGCATCCCCCAGCAAGCCTTTAACAATAGTTTTGCCCAATATATATTTTAAATATTTTTTTTGACTTAAATAAACAGCAACTGCGCTACCATTAACCGGCGTACCAATCATCACAACCTTACCGATTTGTTTTATTTCATAACGATGAAATAAATGTTTAACCACAATCCCACCTAAACTATGCGCAACAAAGTGAATAACAGGTGCGTCAATTTTAGAAACAAATTGATATAACCTGCTCGCATTTTCTTCCGGTGTTTTGAACAAACTGGAGTAGTGAAATTGATAAACCTTGTATCCCTGACGCCATAGTTTATAGCGTAAATAAAACAGTTCAGGTCCTTTCATCCAAATGCCATGGACAAGAACAATGACTTCTTTTTTATTTTTATCCATATTTATGTCTTTTGATTCGATGGTTTAAATTCGGAGGTACCTTTGGTAAGTCTAATCTATATCACCTCAGCTGTGCATAAAAATTGTAGGTCGGTCTTTAGGCCGACATGTTAAACACAAGCTATGAACCTTTTAAATTCATATAAACTTGATACATGTTAAACTATAACAATTACGCCATAACTATTACCGCGTTCGCCTGAAGGCGAACCTACTTTTAAACCAGAACCCTTAGTTTAAACTACTGAGTTTTCACTACAAACTCGCGGGAATGACGTGTGCTTCTTATATGCAGCTCAGGTTAAATAAATACAAAAATTAATTCTTATGACAAAAAAAAGGAAGCCGTTTTACGGGCTTCCTTTTTAACATTCTATGTCAATTAAACTTTATCCAAG
>DAOVYB010000098.1 GCA_030635835.1 Gammaproteobacteria bacterium | reverse complement strand
AATATCATGCAGCATCATGGTTTTACCCGCTTTTGGAGGCGATACAATTAAACCACGTTGGCCTTTACCGATAGGTGCGGTGAGATCAATGATACGTGATGTCATATCTTCACTACTACCATTCCCGACTTCTAACTGAAGGCGTTCATTTGGATGTAATGGTGTCAGGTTTTCAAATAAAACTTTGTGCTTGGCATTTTCAGGTGGCTCAAAATTAATTTCATTAACCTTGAGTAATGCAAAATAACGTTCCCCATCTTTTGGTGGACGAATTTTCCCTGCGACCGTGTCACCTGTGCGTAGATTAAAACGGCGAATCTGGCTGGGTGATACATAAATATCATCAGGGCCAGCAAGGTATGAACTATCAGCAGAACGTAAGAAACCAAAACCATCCTGTAAAATCTCTAAAACACCGTCACCGTAAATATCTTCACCACTTTTAGCGTGAGATTTTAAAATGGAAAATATAATGTCTTGTTTACGGGAGCGAGAGAGGTTGTCGATACCCATGCCAGAGGCAATTTTGATAAGTTCAGGAACGGGGTTTTGTTTCAGTTCAGATAGGTTCATATTGAGGATTCTTTAATATTTTGATTAGGATGTTTGAATTTTCTATTTAAAAAATACGACACGGAATTGCGCGAAGGTGTTGTACGGTGTACTGCTTTTTAAGTTTGTTTTATTTGAAGTTTTGAGGTTTTATCGCTCGAGTATTGTTACTGATGGAGCGAAATGATTAACTAATTTTTTGAAAATGATTATATGGTGAACATTAGCATTAAAATCTAAAAACGTCCAGCGCTTAGACTTATTTGGCTGGACGTTTTTAATGATTGTTTACAAATTACTGTCGATGAAAGCAGCAAGCTGGGATTTTGAGACTGCACCCACTTTTGTGGCTTCAACATTACCATTTTTGAAAATCATTAAGGTTGGAATACCACGAATTCCAAACTTTGGAGGTGTTGCGGGATTTTCATCAATATTGAGTTTAGTGATTTTAAGTTTGCCATCATACTCTTCTGCAATTTCATCAAGAATAGGGGCTATCATTTTGCAAGGGCCACACCAGTCTGCCCAATAATCAACTAATACGGGACCTTCTGCGTTAACAACTTCTGCATCAAAAGTGTCATCTGTGGCATATACGATCTTGTCGCTCAAGGTAGTGTCTCCTGTGACTTACTGTGTTTTTTATTGTAGTCGTAATTGAAAAAAATCTATACCTCCATTTGAGCTTAAGCTGACGATTATTTCAAGTCCAATCTTGACAAGTATCTGTTATGCTATGGCTTATGAGTGAACAACATTTAACCAACACAAAATTTTCCAGCTTTGATTTACCTGCCAATGTACTACAAGGCGTTGAAGAATCAGGCTTTTTATACTGCACACCTATTCAGGCTGAATCTCTGCCCTTTGCCCTCGAAGGTAAAGATATTGCCGGACAAGCCCAAACCGGAACCGGGAAAACGGCGGCATTTTTATTAGCGACTTATGTTCATTTGCTAAAAAATCCTGCAGCAAGCAATAGAGATAAGACACAACCTCGTTGCATCATACTTGCACCGACACGTGAGCTTGCCGTACAGATTCATAAAGATGCAGAAATACTGGGTAAATATACCGGCTTGAAACATGTTGCGGTATTTGGTGGTACTGGTTACGACACACAAAAACAAGCATTATTAGATGGTGTGGATGTATTAGTCGGTACACCGGGGCGAATTATCGATTATTTCAAACAAGGTGTATTTAATCTCAAACAAATTCAGGTTTTAGTTTTAGATGAAGCTGATCGCATGTTTGATTTGGGCTTTGTTAATGATATTCGTTATTTGATCCGCCGTATGCCTGAGCCTGATCAACGTTTGAATATGCTATTTTCCGCTACATTGTCTCACCGGGTAAATGAGCTTGCTTATGAGCACATGAATGAACCTGAAGAGGTGATCATTAAATCAGAAAATGTCACTGCAGACAGAGTTGTTGAATCCATGTATTACCCTGCGATGGATGAAAAAATTCCATTGTTGCTGGGTTTGTTAAAGAGCAGGGACGATTCTCGTATTGTAATTTTTATCAACACCAAGCGAGTTGCTGAAAAAATTTATGCGTATTTTAAGACTAATGATATTAACGGTGCGATGTTATCGGGTGATGTGCCTCAAAATAAACGTTTACGTGTCCTTGAAGATTTTACTAAAGGGAAAATTCGTGCTTTAGTTGCAACAGATGTTGCTGCACGTGGTTTGCATGTTGAAGATATTAGTTTGGTGATTAACTTTGATTTACCTAATGATGCAGAAGATTATGTGCATCGTATCGGGCGTACCGGTCGAGCTGGTGCAAGTGGTGAAGCAATCAGTTTTGCGTGTGAAGATTTTGCACACTATATCATGGACATTGAAGAATATATCGGGCACAAGATTCCGGTTGCATCAATTACAAATGATTTACTGATTGAAGTAAATGCACCCGCTAAAATTGAACGAAAGCACAGACCCCATCATAAAAAATCCGGGCAAGGGAATAAGCCGCATCACAAAGGTGGCAGACCGCATCACCATAAACAAAAAATGACATAGTTCTTATAAAAGATTGAGCCACGAAGAACACGAAGTGCACCAAGAAGAAATTTGTATGAGCATAGGTGGTAGGCTTAAACGCTCCCTCTCCCGGATTTCGCTTTGCTGCATCCAGACTACATTATTCTCTTTTCAAAGCTTTAAGCCTTCCCTCGATAACTGCTCGGTCTCTGTTCCTGACTCGACTCTACCGATTCCTTCCATGGAATCGTCCTGCGTTATTCTACTTACGGGCGTCCTGCCCTAATGTGCCCCCAGCACTTAATAAACCTCTTTGAGGTTTGTCAGTATGACCTTAACGTATTCCATACGTTCTGGCCTTGTTCCCCGTGGTTCAAATTAAATTACCGCATATTTTTAGCCTGACGCCAGAGCTGGAAGGTGGGGTATTTTTTATAAGCGCCTGTTAAAACATATTTTAATACATTGCGTAAGCGGTAAAACCAAACCACCGATTCAATACGAATAATTTCTTTTCCCTTTTCATCAAAAAATACAATAGTTGGGCTGTAATTAATATCGAGTTGTTCGGCCCATTTTTCAGCGGATATTTTTTTACCGTCAGGCGTGAGCAAGGGTTGTTTGCTATGAACATCAAGCTGTATGGCTTCTAACTTTAATAATTCAGTTTCTATTTCAGGTCTTGCAAAAGGACCGCCATGTAAAACATCACAGGCATGACAGCGTTTGCGTTCAAACACGACCATCAAGGGTTGTTCAGCGTTTATTCGACTGCGATCCAGTAAATATGGCGGAGAGTTAAATAGTTCATTTTTATTTAGTTCTTCGTTACCAAAACCAAGAGCTAATTCGGCACGAGCCATGTAATCTCGAAATGTTTCTTTGGCATAATGTTTATCAGCCACATATTCCAGAGCTGCACGAAATTGATAAGGTGGACGATAACCACGAAGGCGTAATACTTCCTGACCTTTTGTATTATAAAAAATAACTGAAGGAGTAAAATTAGTCTTTTTTAAAACGGAAAATGTTTTTTCAGTATAGGTTTTACCATCAATATCAACGACTGGTCGTTGACCTTTTACATTAATGGCAATGACATCAAAATTTTTCTTTGTATATTTAACAATGTCATCCTGTCCCCAGTTTTTCTCCAGGTGAGCTTTGCAGTAAGGACAGAATTTTTGTCCAAAATAAATGATTAATCCTTTTTTATTTTGTTCTTTTGCTTCTTTAATATCAGCATCAATTTCAAGAAAACTTAATTTAAACCAGTCAGGAAGAACAAGCGCATAATCTAAAGGTTTATCATCAAATATAATGTCATCACTATTTACTGCATAACTGTTGCTACTGAAACCATGTAAACTCAGCACAACAATTAATAGTAAAAATTGTTTTGTTAAGTGGTCAATATTAAATAGTGGATTCATATTTAAGGGTTAAATTTTTATATTTTAATCAGGTTCATTTGGGTTATGGCAGGATCGCTGAAAATAACAGGTGAGTACACAGGCACTGGAAGTTAATAACCAAAATAAAAAGAATCCTATTGTATATCCTCCTATACGACTTAGTGGTTCAAAATCCGCAACTGCCATTAATAGTTGAGGATCAAAGGTGGTAAAGAACAGAGTTGCCGCAATACCTGCGGTTAAGAAAGAAGGCCAGAGTACGGCAATGACGGTTTGTGTTGTAGGGATATTTTGTTGTGGGTTTGACATAGATATCTCCGTATATAAATTAGTGTTGCTTTATAGTTATTTTTATTTTATTGACCACTTAGTTTGTTTTGGCAGTGTTACCCTGCCATTTATACGCCAGTTTTTTTCTTCAGGTTCCAGAATGATTATCCAGTTGCCACTTTTGATAGCCTTGATTCGACCAGTATAACTTTTTTTATCGGGTGCCAGAAAGAGTGTAACAGACTGATCATGGTTCGCACGGGTAGTATATGCGAGTTGCATATTTAGTCGTTTTGGCAGTTCTGATAACTTTCCGTTGAGCTTAAGTGTAATAGTTTGGGTGAGTTTATCCCAGTTGACACTGGCATTTATATTTAACTCCTGTGCTTTT
>DAOVYB010000068.1 GCA_030635835.1 Gammaproteobacteria bacterium | reverse complement strand
TAAATAAATCATTACGACGACTGACCAAACGATCAAGAAATAATAAACCATCAAGATGATCTATTTCATGTTGTACTGCTCGTGCTTCAAAGCCTTCCATTTCATATTCATGCTGAACTCCACTTTCATCAAAAGCATTTAAAATAATATTTTCTGCCCGAATTACATTACCGGTAAAGTCGGGTACAGACATGCAACCTTCACGTCCTTTTTTCATTCCCTGCCAATCTATGATTTCCGGATTAATTAATACCAGATGACCATGATGTTTTGCTTTTTTAATTTTAGGGTACTGTGAAACATCAATAATCGCGATGCGTTGCATTACGCCTACCTGAGGTGCAGCAATGCCCACGCCACCTGGACCTGCCGCCATTGTTTCCTCAAGGTCACTAATAAAGTCAGCAAGTTCAGAATCAAATATTTTTACATCCTCTGTAACTTGTTTCAGACGAGCATCAGGATAAGTAATGATCTCCAGTACAGCCATGTTTTATTAACCGATTAAAGTATCAATTTCGACTAACTCGGCATCAACACCGTCTTCATCTTTAACAATTTGTAATGCAGATTCCAATGCCTTAACGCCTTCCGATGCTTCACCTTCAATATGCATGATATAAAGAGGTTTATCTTTATCACCTGCCACATCAGATTCCAAATCCAGAATATTTAAACCTGCTTCCGCTAACACGGTAGTAACTTTACTCACAATACCCGCGCGATCCGCACCGTAAACAGAAATACGCACATCAGGAATCCGATGCTCATGTAATTTTGCAGTTATGTGATCAATATGGAGGTGTAAGCCCATGGATTCGGTTACGGTACTTAACGCATCACTTAATTCTTTTTTGCGACCGGGAAATTCAACCATCATCATAATACTGAAGTTTCCGCCAAGACGCATCATGCTGGTTTCACCTAAATTACTGCCTGCTTCATACAATGCAGCAGTAACATGAGAAACGATACCCGGCCTGTCCTTCCCGATTAACGACACCATGTACCATTTATTTTTTGGTTCTGTCTTTGAATCTGACATGGTGTTCCCTCCTTAGATAATGTTAAGTATAAAAATGTTTGCTTAGTGTAGAGTTGAATGTGCCCAGTAAATAGTGATGACACCTAATACAATTAACGTAATTTGCTGGATAGTTTCACGTAACTCTGTTCGTTTATGTAAACCGGGAATCAAATCAGCTACCGCGATATAAATGAAACTTGATGCGGCAATGGCTAAAATATAAGGCAGGGCACTTTGCATACTTTGCAAACTGTAATACGCAATAACGGCACCAACTAGCGTTGCCATGCTGGCAAGGATATTAAAAAATAATGCTCGACCTCGTTTAAATCCGCTATTTAATAAAATAGCAAAATCACCTATCTCTTGTGGTATTTCATGTGCAGCAACAGCGAGTGCAGTCACAATACCTAAATCAATATCTGTCATGAATGCGGCAGCAATCAAAACACCATCAACAAAATTATGAACCGCATCACCTATGATAATTAATGTACCACTGGCATCTTTATCATGTTGATGCGAGTGTCCGTGTGCATGAAACTCATTAGGTGAATGCACCTCACTTGATATATTATTATTGTTCGGTGAGTGCACCTCGCAATGACTCGAATGGCAATGGCGCCATAACACCATTTTTTCGAGTAGAAAAAAACCTAACAGGCCAATAAGAATGGTTAAACCTAAATCATGCAAATCAATATTTTCATTTACCTCTACCGCATGGGGTAATAGCGCTAACAATGCCGCCCCTAATAAAGCACCAATCGCAAAACTGACTGTGTGAGGCAATAACTTTTTTTGGTATTCATCTTTAATTAACAAAAAAACGGAGGCAGCTAAAACACTAAGCACACCACCTAATAAACTAAAAACAATAATCCAACCGAGTAATGACATAAAATATTTTCTCTTAAAATCCTGCAATAACAAATAACTTCATAGCTCATACTATGAGTATGTCGTAAAAATAATATTAACCGCCAAGGCGCAAAGTACGCTAAAAATATTTAGAGAATTACCTGGTGTTCTTTGCGTATTGGCGGTTTAATTATCAAAAATGTTTGGCTACTTATCTATCCAAATCATGCTTGCCATTCGTCCTGTCACACCATCGCGTCGATAAGAAAAAAACTCTTGTTCTTCGCTTAGGGTACAACGGTTACCGCCATAAATCTGTGTAACACCAGTTTTTTTCAAGCGTAATTTTGCTAAATGGTAAATATCAAATAACCAGTGCTCATCTGATACGGAGGTAAATGCCTGTTTCGCTTCATCATCCGTTCCGGTAAACGCATCATATACCTCTTCACCCACTTCATAAACATCCGGACCAATAGCTGGCCCCAGCCAAACGAGTAATGACTCTGCTGCTACGGGTAATTTTTTTATTGTCGCTTCAATAATGCCGTCACATAAACCACGCCAGCCTGCATGAATTGCAGCAACACAACTCCCTTGTTTGTCTGTGATTAATAAGGGCAAACAATCCGCCGTCATCACTGTACAAACAACTTTTTTGTTTGAAGTATAGGCCGCATCTGCTTTTGGTATATTCTCATCATTCGGCAATAATACAGCCGTTGTACTATGCACTTGTTCCAGCCATTGCGGATAGTGGGGAACATCAAGCAAGTCTCGATTTTGCTTAACTCGTGCAAGTTCATCCCCAACATGAGTGGCAAGATTAAAGCCGGTATAGGGCGCAGTACTGACACCACCCTTGCGAGTCGTAGTGCCGGCTTTAATGAAATCTGGTGCAGGCCAATCTGCTTCTAACCAATTCAGTGTCATTATAGCTAAGCTTCTTTATGTTTTTCTAAATCAAGACGTAATGTATTTTGTAAATCCAGCATATCCTGAGGGACATCAACTTCCCATTCAATAAACTCATTACTTGCTGGGTGAATCAAACCAAGATGCCGGGCATGCAGTGCCTGACGCCTAAAGTTTTTTAATGTTTCAACAAAAGCATCGTCACTTGCAGGTGGTATTTTAAAGCGCCCACCATAAACCGGATCACCTAATAATGGATGATTCACATACGCCATATGTACGCGTATCTGGTGGGTTCGTCCTGTTTCTAATTTTACCGTGAGTTTTGTATGTAAACGAAAGCGCTCAGCAATACGGTAATGGGTAATCGCTGGCTTGCCATTCGAGTTAACGGCCATTCGTTTACGGTTAACCGGATGCCGGCCAATCGGCTGATTAATCGTACCGCCCGCTGTGACATAACCATTAACAATTGCATCATACTCTCGTAAAAATGAGCGGGCCTGAAGTTGTTCAACCAATACCTTTTGCGCCTGTAGAGTACGGGCGACCACCAGTAAACCACTGGTTTCTTTGTCCAGGCGATGCACTATACCTGCCCGGGGTATCGCCTCTAATTCCGGGGCATAATGTAATAAAGCATTCAACATGGTACCGCTATAATTACCTGCAGCGGGATGCACAACCATATTGGCTGATTTATTAATCACTAATAGTTGCTCATCTTCGTAAATGATATCTAACGGGATATCTTCTGCTTCCCAGCTATTCTCAGAGACCAGCAGCACCTGCAATTCAACCTGCTCGCCACCTAAAATCTTGTCTTTAGCCCGTTTAACCTGCCCATCGACTAAAATTTGACCATCTTTTAGCCATGTTTGCAGGCGCGAACGTGAATAATCCGGAAATAACTTTGCAAGCGCTTGATCGACTCGCTCACCAGCCCATTCATCGGGGACAGTCCCTTCAATAATTTCTGTTTCAGACATTTAAAGTTCTCATTTTTTGCCAGATTAAGCCTGATTTTATATAACCATGCTCAAGTCACCACTCTAACCTGTAACCCATTCTATGATATAAGGTATAATACTAAAAAATAATTATTAATGATTAAAATATCAGTAGGTTAGCACGCATGCGTTTTCCCAGTTTATTAAATTTATCTGCTCTCTTTTTAGCTGCATTTTTAAGTGGCTGCGCCTCATCAGGTGATGTTGATGATGAGACTTACGGCATGCCCGTCGCCCAGCTCTATGAAGAAGCCAAAAGACTTTTAACTTCTGGCGAGTATGCAAATGCTATCCAATATTATGAAAAATTAGAATCACGTTTTCCCTATGGTACCTATGCAGAACGTGCACGTATTGAAATGGCGTATGCATATTATAAAGATTCACAACCTGAAACTGCGATTATTTCAGCAGATCGTTTTATCAAATTGCACCCTAACCATGCCAATGTCGATTATGCCTACTATTTACGTGGTTTAGCCAGCTTTGATAACTCGATTTCTTTTATGGATAAATTATTTGATCAGGAACCATCTGAACGAGATCCAAAATCAGTTCGTAAAGCATTTAAGTACTTCTCTGAGCTTATTCAACGTTTTCCTAAAAGCCGTTATATCCCGGATACTATTAAACGCATGAAAGAGTTACGTCAGAACCTTGCTCGCTATGAACTTCATGTTGCTAATTATTATCAACGTCGTGGAGCTCATTTAGCAGCAGCAAACAGAGCTAAATATATTATTGAGAACTACCAGGGTACTCGTGCTATCCCTGATGCTCTGGCCTTAATGACACTGTCTTATCGTAAATTAGGCATGCATGATCTGGCTAATGATGCCTTCCGCGTACTGGAGCTTAACCATCCTGATCATGAAAAAACGAAAACACTTAAGCAAAGCAACGGTAAAAAATCCCACTAAGCAAAAACCAAATAAAATCAAACGTTCAAAGTAAAAAAACCGCTTTAATAGCGGTTTTTTATTTGCAAAATTTCGGCAAACTAAATCGCAGCATCACCTTCTTCACCGGTTCGAATTCGAACAACACGTGCAACTTCACTAACAAAGATTTTACCATCACCTATTTTACCGGTACGAGCCGCATTTGTTATCGCTTCAATAGATTGATCCACTTGTTCATCCGAAATCACAATTTCAACTTTTACCTTCGGTAAAAAATCGATGACATATTCTGCGCCACGATAAAGCTCAGTATGTCCCTTTTGGCGACCAAAACCTTTCACCTCTGATGCAGTCATACCATTTACCCCAATATCTGATAAAGCTTCACGTACATCATCTAATTTAAAAGGCTTAATAATTGCTTCTATTTTTTTCATTTTTATTCCTCAGCCATAAAACTTGTAACTACACTTACTTTAACAGGAAAAAGTCAGCGACAATACCAATCACTCTCGTTTTGGGCTTATTTTCGACTTCGACCATAACCTGAAGTAATCGGGTATCGTCGATCCCGACCAAATGCGCGTTGGGTAATACGCACACCCGGCGCAGCTTGTCGTCGTTTATACTCATTGATATCAACCATTCGTAACACGCGGCGGACCGTTTCACGATCAAACCCTGCGGCAACAATATCTTCCAGCCCCATATCAAGCTCAACATAGTTTTCCAGAATGTCATCTAAAATTTCATAATCAGGTAACGAGTCTGTATCTTTTTGATCCGGTGCTAATTCTGCTGATGGTGGGCGATCAATCACTCGTTGTGGAATATTTTCCGAGAGAGAGTTTCGATATTCAGCTAATCGAAAAACCAAAGTCTTTTTGACATCTTTAAGGACATCATAACCACCAGCCATATCACCATATAATGTGGCATAGCCCACCGCCATTTCACTTTTATTTCCGGTGGTTAATACCATTTTACCTTTTTTATTTGAAATCGCCATCAATAACAGACCTCGGCAACGAGCCTGAATATTTTCCTCAGTCGCATCAACCTCTTTACCGGCGAATTCATCTTCAAGTAATTCAAGGAAGGTATTAAAGGGCTTTTCAATAGGAATAACTTTAAAGTTAACCCCTAACAGTTCCGCTTGTGCTTTTGCATCTTCCACACTCATATCTAAGGTATAACATGAAGGCATCATCACAGCTTCGACTTTTTCAGCACCTAATGCATCAACTGCAATACTCAGCGTAAGCGCGGAATCAATACCACCCGACAAGCCAATAACTACGCCAGAAAAACCATTTTTAGTGACATAATCCCGTACTCCTGTCACCAATGCCTGATAAACACTGGCTTCTTCTGAAAGTGGAGCAATAATAGATGGTGAGATGGGTTGCAAACTTTCACTATCAAACTCAACCAGTGCCAGCGATTCTTCAAAAGCGGCAAAACGGTGTGTAAGCTTTTCATCTGCGGCAATAACAAATGACTGGCCATCAAAAACCAGCTCATCCTGACCGCCCACCATATTGGCATAAATGATTGGGACATTAACTTCATTGACCCGCTGGCGAACAACATCTTCACGCTCATGCGTTTTTTGGTTATGAAAAGGCGAAGCATTCAGATTGAGAATTAATTGTGCACCAGCATCAATGGCTTTTTTTACCGGTTCAGAGTGCCAGATATCTTCACAAATACAGATACCCAACTGAGTATTCTTCACTTTAAAGACACAGCTTTCAGTCGAAGAAATAAAATAACGTTTTTCATCAAAAACACTGTAATTAGGTAAATAATTTTTTCGCGCGCCTGAGATACAAGCACCATTTTCAACAACCGCGACTGCATTATAAACCCCGTTATCCGTTTTCTCCGGATAACCGACCAATGCGGTTATCCCGTTAACCTGTTCAGCAAGTTGTTCTAAAGCACGGCTAACACGCTCATACATTCCGGGACGGAACAACAAATCTTCTGGCGGATAACCCGTTAATGCGAGTTCAGGGAAAATAATGACATCGGCTTGCATTTCATCACGAGCACGTTGAATCCATTCATAAATGCGCTCAGCGTTCCCTTCGATATCGCCAACCAATAAATTAATCTGCGCAATCGCAATACGCAAAACCTTATCTGAGTCTGATGTGTTATTTAATATATTCAATGTAGTCAAATGTGTTGAAAACCAAAGCGAAATATAAGCTACAACGGTTATTGGAACAACTTTTAACTAAAACAGTCTGTTTTTTTCTTCTTTATTAATACTTTAAGTGAATTTTTTAACAATAAATATCGCCAGCAGCAGCATCTATCGTTACTATTAAGATATTTCACCACATTATAAATATAAAGATGAGTTAACTATGAACCTTATTCGCCTGATTGTCATCGCTTTGATTATCTATCTGCTAGTACAAATAATTAAACGTTGGGCAGCAAATAAAAACGCCGCTTCCTTAAAACAACAACTTGATCAACAAAACATGGTGAAGTGTGAATCCTGCCAGGTTCACATACCGGAAAATGAAGCACTTCAAAAAGATGGGAAATTTTATTGTAGTCAGGCTCATTTAGATAGCAAACAAGACTAGCCGGATGTTTAATATTTTTTCCAGGCAGCCGGGCTTTAATCCTTTAATACATGAGGATGAAGCTTATACCTGGGGACCTCTCAATTTTCTAAACTTGTATCGCCTGCTCATTTCAGGTTTATTTATTACCTTCTATTTTACCGGTAAGCCATTTCTACAATTAGCTTCTCACAATGTCCATGTGTTTTATGGCGCTAGCGGCGGCTATCTTGTTACTGCTTTAATTTTTGGCGTAATGATTCGCATACGAAAACCTGATTTTAACCTGCAAATCCATGCTCAAATTTATACAGATATTATTTTTATCACCT
>DAOVYB010000050.1 GCA_030635835.1 Gammaproteobacteria bacterium | reverse complement strand
TTTGATGGGT
The DNA here is from genome assembly GCA_030635835.1 of Gammaproteobacteria bacterium. The sequence goes on along the minus strand of DAOVYB010000050.1, from coordinate 9,037 downwards.
ATGGGTGAACCGCTACTTAATTTTGATAATGTTGTTGCTGCAATGAATATTATGCTTGAAGATAATGCCTATGGCTTATCTAAACGACGTGTCACTTTAAGTACTTCAGGTGTTATTCCTGCATTAGACCGACTTAAGGAAGTCAGTGATGTCAGTCTTGCTTTATCATTACATGCACCTAATGATGAGTTACGTAATGAACTGGTGCCAATAAATCGCAAGTATCCTATTAAAGAATTGCTCGCGGCATGTGAACGCTACATAGCAGGCGAAACAAAACGTAAAATCACTGTTGAATATGTTTTATTAGATGGTGTTAATGATAAGCCTCAACATGCTCGCGAATTAGTTAAGTTACTAAAAAATATTCCATGTAAAATCAACCTAATTCCTTTTAACCCTTTCCCGAACAGCGGTTATAAAACCTCATCAGCGGAAGCAATTGAACGATTTCGTAATATAGTAGTGAAGGGTGGTTTAATAACAACAACACGTAAAACTCGTGGAGAAGACATTGATGCTGCTTGTGGACAACTCGCAGGTAAGGTTATAGATAAAACTAAGCGTAATATTCGCCGTAAATCAAAAGAAGAAGATGTTCCATCAGGGAGAGTAGTATGAGAACAGTGTTTCATGTAACTGGTTTGTTATTATTGCTGATTGTTTCTGGCTGTACAGTGCAAACTCAGCGTGCCGGTATTGATCCAATTAAGGTTTCAATTGCTAATGCTGAACTTGGTGTGGCTTATTTACAAAAAGGTCGTTACAAAGTTGCAATGGAAAAGCTGAAGAAAGCTATTGAGTATGATGATGATAACGCCAATGCACATCATTATATTGCTGAACTCTATCGACGTCTTGATCAAAATGATTTAGCCGATGAGCACTTTAATACAGCATTAGAACTTGATGAGAATAACTCTTCTATTAAAAATAATTATGGCATTTTCTTGTGCAGCACGGGCTCTTATGAAAAAGGCATCGTACTTTTAAATAAAGTGCTTTTAGACCCATTATATAGCAATAAAGGTCAGGCCTATGAAAATATGGGTTTATGTGCAGAGAAGCGGGGTAATATTTTAAATTCAAAAAACTATTATGAAGCTGCATTAAAATTTAATCGAAATTTACCTTCTGCATTATTAGGTTTGGCGCAAATAGCTTTTGATAATCAAAATGTTAATACTGCATCTGAATATTTAAATCGACATAATAAAATATCCCGGGAAACAGCCCAAAGTTTATGGCTAGGGATTTTGATTGCGCGTAAAAAAGGATTAAAAGGGCGAGCTGGAAGTATGGCAATTAAGTTAAAACAATACTTTCCGGACTCAGAAGAAGCAAAGTATCTTAAAAAATTAAAGATACGATAAATTATAAAAATTTTTGAGTGTAAGAAATATTGTGGCTAAGTTAATACAAGCAATTCGCGGCATGAATGATATTTTGCCTGAGCAAACGCCTTACTGGCAGTATGTTGAAAGTGTGTTTCGGCAGTTAATGCAATCTTATGGTTACCAGGAAATAAGAATGCCGATTGTTGAAAATACGGCATTATTTAAGCGTTCAATTGGTGAAGTGACAGATATTGTCGAAAAAGAAATGTACACTTTTGAAGATCGTAATGGTGACAGTTTAACTTTGCGTCCGGAAGGAACCGCATGTTGTGTCCGTGCAGCAATGCAACATGGTTTATTACATAACCAAATTCAAAGGTTGTGGTATACCGGCCCTATGTTTAGACATGAGCGACCACAGAAAGGGCGTTATCGTCAGTTCCATCAGTTTGGTGTTGAAACGTTTGGACTTGCTGGTCCCGACATTGATGCTGAGCTGATATTAATGTCAAATCGTTTATGGCAACAGCTTGGTATGAGTGATGATGTCACTCTTGAATTAAATTCACTGGGTTCAGCTGAGGCACGTCAACAGTATCGTGAAGTACTGGTGAAATATTTTGAAGCTCATCAATCAGAACTCGATGAAGATAGTCAACGTCGCCTGCACACTAATCCATTGCGAATCTTAGATAGTAAAAATCCTGAGATGCAAAAGCTCAATGAAAATGCACCTAAACTCATTGACCATTTAGATGATGAATCAAAACAGGATTTTGCAGTCTTATGTAAGATTCTGGATGATGCTGGCGTGAAGTATAAAATTAATCCGCGTTTGGTGCGTGGTCTGGATTATTACAGTAAAACAGTATTTGAATGGGTAACAGATAAATTAGGAGCGCAAGGCACAGTGTGTGCTGGTGGACGTTTTGATGGTTTAGTTGAACAGTTAGGAGGGAAAGCAACTCCTGCGATTGGTTTTGCTTTAGGCCTTGAACGTTTGATTGAATTACTTGAGATTCCTGAAAATATACAGCGTGAAAATAATCTGGATGTTTACCTTGTTTTAGCGGGTGAAACAGCATTAGCTAAAGGCATGCCATTAGCTGAAAAATGGCGCAATGAAGTTCCCGGGTTAAAGTTACAAGTAAATTGTGGTGGTGGAAGTTTTAAAAGCCAGATGAAAAAAGCAGATAAAAGTGGCGCTAAGATTTCTTTTATTCTGGGTGATGATGAAATAGAAAAAAATGTAGTTTCTGTTAAATACTTACGGGAAAAGAAAGAACAGGAAGTTATTGCGCTCGATAAAATTACAGACTACCTGAAGAAAAATAGTTAAGTTCATTGTATAAAAATTATTAGAATATTTTGGAGTAGAAAGTGGAAGTTTATAATAGTGAAGAAGAACAGGTTCAGGCGATAAAACAATGGTGGAAAGATAATGCTGTATCATTAATCGCCGGTGTTGTTATTGGGATAGCTGTGTTGGCAGGTTATCGTTACTGGACAGACACTAAACAAAATCAGGCGCAGCAAGCATCTGTTTTATATAGCAATGTTTTATTATCCGCTAATGATAAGGCAAAAAATACAGAAATTTTAAAAGCTGATTATTCAGGTACACCTTATGCCGCATTAGCGACTTTACTGCTGGCAAAAGATTATGTGAATAACAATGAGCTTGATAAAGCGGTTACACAGTTAAAATGGATTGTTGAAAACAATCATGATGATGGTATTCAACATATCGCACAGCAACGTTTAGCAAGATTGTATCTTGCACAAAATAACATTGCATCCGCAGAAGAAGTAATTAAAGGGATTAAAGCAAACAGCTTTTCTGCAACTTATAATGAAATTCGTGGCGATATAAATTTAGCTAAAAATTTACCGGTGCAGGCAAAAGAAAATTATCGCCTTGCTTTAGCTGCTTTGCCTCAGGGTGATAAGCGTTATGCCACTATTAAAATGAAACTGGATGATTTAACTCAGGCAAATAAATCGAACGAGGTTAAATCAAAGTGAGATTTGTTTCAGTAGTCACGGTTATTTTACTTTTAGCAGGTTGTGGCAGCTCTCCTTCACCCATATTACCTCCGCTTGAGTTAACAAAACTAAATAATCAAATCAATATTAACCGACAGTGGAAATTTAAAGCCGGTGAAGGCGTAAGTGATTTTTATTTAAAACTGAAACCAGTTTTTAACAATGACACCGGCTATATCATTGATTACAAGGGATACTTGCAAGCCTTTACAGTTACAAGCGGGAAACTACTTTGGGAAAAGGATTTAAATATGCCAGCATCAGCTGGTTTAACCTTATCTGACGGAAAATTAATCTTAGGTACCAGCAAGGGTGAAGTTATTGCATTAGATGTGAAAAATGCAAAAGAATTATGGCGTGCGCAATTAAGTAGTGAAATTTTATCAAAGCCGGCTATTGCTAAAGGTATTCTGGTTGTTAAGAGCATTGATGGTCGTGTTTATGGTTTGAACGTCCGCAATGGAAAACAAAAATGGGTCTATGATCGTTCAGTCCCACGTTTAACTTTACGTGGCAGCAGTGCTCCCTTAATTAAAAACGATATAGTCATTAGTGCTTCAGATAGTGGAAAACTTACTGCATTGAGTTTAAGGCAGGGCAAGCTGTTGTGGGAAACAACAATTGCTGTTGCAAAAGGAAGAAACCAGTTAGAACGTGTTATTGATATGGATATTGATCCAGTCGTAATGGATGATGTGATTTTTGTTGCCGGTTATCAGGGGCGCATAGCAGCTGTAAAAATTGGCTCAGGACAAATTATATGGAGCCGTGATTTCTCAAGTTATTCAGGTTTACATGTTGATGCGTACCGAGTTTACATTACCGATGATAAAGGACAGGTTTGGGCTTTAAATCGCTACAATGGCTCAACTTTATGGCGCCAGGACAAACTGCTACGCCGCCAGTTAACCGCTCCGGCAACGCATGAGAGTTATATTGTTGTGGGTGATTATGATGGATACCTGCACTGGTTAAATCGTGATGACGGTAAGTTCGTTGCCCGAATGAGAATTAATGATAGTGGCATTTCTTCTGATGAAGAAACAGATAAAGCGTTAGATTTATATTTTAGTAAATGGAACAATATTTTGATTAAACCTATATTAGTTAATGATTTACTCTTATCGCTTGACCGTGTTGGTCATTTAGAAGCTTTTCAAATCGAGAAAAACTAATCCATCATGAAACCTGTAATCGCATTAGTTGGCCGCCCGAATGTTGGTAAATCCACATTATTTAATCGCCTGACCCGTAGTCGAGATGCCCTGGTTGTTGATCAGCCTGGTATGACTCGTGATCGTAAATATGGCGATGGTAAGTTAGGTGACATTCCTTATATTGTTATTGATACAGGTGGTTTAAGTGGTGAAGTCGAAGGTCTTGATGGCTTGATGGCTGAGCAGTCTTGGCTGGCTGTTGAAGAAGCAAATATAATATTATTCATGACGGATGCCCATGATGGCTTAACCGCAATGGATGAAGAGATTGCAAAACGTCTGCGTAATACCGGTAAAGAAGTCATTCTTGTTGTAAATAAGATTGATGGTTTTCATGCTGAGGTTGTAATAGCTGAGTTTTTTGCATTAGGTTTAGGTGAACCAAAAGCGATTGCGGCATCACAGGGCCGTGGTGTAACAGCACTGATTGAATCAACCCTTGCAGATCTTCCTCAAGCTGAAGATGAACTGGGTGTAGCATCAGGAATAAAAATTGCTATTGTCGGTCGACCTAATGTGGGGAAATCAACATTAGTTAACCGTATCTTAGGTGAAGAGCGTGTTGTTGCATATGATATGCCGGGTACAACGCGAGACAGTATTTATCTTCCATTTGAACGTGATGGTCAACAATATACCATTATTGATACTGCGGGAGTAAGGCGTCGTGGTAAGGTTCATGAAGTTGCTGAAAAGTACAGTGTAATAAAAGCATTACAGGCTATTCAGGATGCCAATGTTGTAATTATGGTACTGGATGCGCAAGATACTATCAGTGAGCAGGATGTTACTTTATTAGGTTACATAATGGATGCTGGTCGGGCTTTGGTTATCTCTATTAATAAATGGGATGGGCTTGATGAAGAACAAAAAGATAAAATAAAAACAGAACTTGATTATAAATTACCATTTTTAACTTTTGCACGTAAAAAATATATTTCGGCATTACATGGAACGGGTGTGGGTGATTTATTTGGTTATGTGCAAACAGCTTATAAATCAGCAATGGCAGAGTTTTCAACACCTAAACTTACCCGTTTACTTGAACATCTTGTTCAACAACATCAGCCGCCGATTGTGAAAGGGCATCGAATTAAACTTCGTTATGCTCATCAGGGTGGAAAGAACCCACCTATCATTGTTATTCATGGTAACCAAACCGATCATGTTCCAGCCAGTTACAAACGTTATCTTTTTAATGCATTTTTGAAACGTTTAAATTTACATGGCACACCGATTCGAATTGAATTTAAAACGGGTGATAATCCGTATAAAGATAAGAAAAATAAATTAACACCGCGGCAGCAGGCTAAGCGGAAGCGTATGATGCGCCACGTAAAATAAAAGGTCAAAATATTTCAACGCAAAGGCGCAAAGGACACAAAGGTTCGCAAAGAAATAAAAAACCACGGGGAACACTGGGTACACGGGGTTAATAATTATTTATATCTTTCCCAGTGTCCCCCGTGGTTTATTTTTTCTTGGAGTACTTTGTGTTCTCGGTAATTGCTCGGTCTCTGTTCCAGACTCGACTCTACCGATTCCTTCCATGGAATCGTCCTGCATTACTCTACCTCCTGCATCCATGCAGTCGTTCGTGGCTAATTTATTTTTAACATTTGTCTGGCAATATTGATGTTGTTTTGCCTGTAAGGTAATACGCAAGCAAGCCTAACCATTCTTTTATTGCTGTTTTTAGAGTGTATAAGTTATTCACTAAATCAAAATTAATTCTGAAAAGATTATTTTTATTGGTTTGGTGATCGACCGGGTAGGGGATAACCGGCCAATCAGCTTTACAAAAAATACCAACAGAGCGGGGCATGTGCCAGCTGGTTGTTATTAATACCCAGTTTTCATTCTTTTGTGGTTTAACTATTTTTTTACTATAAATAACATTTTCATATGTATTACGTGATTCGCGTTCAAACAGTATTCGCTTGCTATCAAAAGCCTGTTGTTCAAATAAATCTCTTGCAACATCAGCAGCTTTATACTCCTGATTAATTAAACTGCCGGTGCCACCTGTAAAGACAAGTTTAGCTTCAGGATATTGCCGGGCTAATGTGAGAAAGCTTAAGTTACGTTCTGCTGCATTTCCTAGTTCAACCTGATTCCATACACTGGAAAGCAAAGCATCTTCTGATCCACTTAAAACTAAAATGCCATCTACTTGCTCTGGCATAGCCGGGTTGTTTGAGAAACGTGACTCCAGTGGGTAAAGCAACCATTCTCCAATTGGGAATAAGGAAATGAAAAGTAATATTGCACTAATCAGGGAAAGTAATATTTTGGCTTGTTTGTGCTTATCCCGGTAAAGCAAAATAAGCGTGAGAATGATGAGAATCAATAAAAGGCTATCAGGAGAGACGAGCAGCCAGATAAGTTTAGATAGTAAAAAAAATAACGTTTCCATAAAAGTTTAATTATTGGTTATTTTAGTCAGGGAGTTTTTCCAGTCAGGATTAACTTTTGATTGTTTTATTTTAATTCTCCTCCCGACTTCGTTTTCATACCAACCATGATCAAATTCAAGTGGTTCAACACTATAACCCCACCATGCACCATCTTCATCCTGAGCAACCCATTTAACCCAGTCTGGAAACGTCTGTTTATTTTTTAGCATTATCCAGGTCAAGAAATAATTTAGGATCAACTTTAGTATTATTTAAACTGATCACCCAGTGTAAGTGAGGACCGCTGACTCGTCCGGTCATGCCAACAGTGCCTATTGGCTGCCCCTGAACAAGTTCTTGTCCGGCTTTAATATCGGTTTTGTCTAAATGGCTATACATGCTGACCAGCCCCTGACCATGATCAATAAAAACTGTATTACCGGTAAAGAAGTAATTACCCGTACGAATAACTTTTCCTTTGGCCGGTGATTTAATGGGAGTGCCTACAGGTGCTGCTATATCAAGACCGGTATGTCGGCGAATACGTTTTTGATTATTATAAATTCGTTTTAATCCAAACTGGCTACTAAAGCGGCCATCTACCGGAACAGCAAAGTTAGTTTGAATATCATTATTTTCTGACCATTTTTTTAATGCCGCAACCATAAGTGGCTTTTCTTTATAATGGCGTTCAATATCTTTTTTTGATGGAGATACCATACGTTTATTTTTAATGGTGATATGGCGCGTTTCATAGTCTTTGTTTTTTACAGTAAAAGATTGAAATGTTTTCTTTCCTGAGGAATTTATAATTTTAATTTTATGCGAGCCCGGTTTTATTTTTAAGGGCAGGCCAACGATTGCCTGCAACGTGTCATTTATTTTCCGCACTAGAACCCGTTTTTTAAAAAAATAGACTTTAGTTTGTTCATTAATATCGTTATTTAAGTTAATAATTGCAATACCACCGGGCACCGGTGCAGCAGCAGGGAAAGTACCTGCCAATAAAGATTTAAATGAAAATAACCCAAGGAATGAAACTAGTAGTATTTTTTTAATCATCATTAACTTCTGTAATTGTTGAGAAAATATAACCTTTCGCGAATTCTGTTTTAATAACCTGACTCTTTTGAATTTCACTAACGTTACGAATAATGTTGTTGTTTTGATCTTTAATAATGGCATAACCACGCTTTAATGTATGTAGCGGGCTTACCGCATCAAGCGTATAAATGAGATGTTGTAGTTTTTTAAATCGTGTTTCCATTATTTGTTTAGTCGCAAATTGGAAACGGGCATTAATACCTTCAAACTGCTGCTGATACTGTTTAACACGGTGAGAGGGATTATGTTGTTGAATTCGTGCTTCAAATAAATGAGTTTGCGATTGCGATTTTGCAACTATATTTTTAATGCTTCGGATATTACGTTGAGTTAATGCATTAAGTTTATTTCTGATTATCTGTAATTGATCTTTAGGATGACGGATACGTTTGTTTAACCAGTCAATCTTTTGTTGTTTTTGTTGCAGGTTTTGCTGCATTAAATAAATGAAACGTGACTCAATAGCAGATAACTTTTGAAGTTGCTGATAGCGATCCGGGCTAATGAGCTCAGCTGCAGCAGTAGGAGTAGCTGCACGCTGGTCAGCAACAAAGTCTGCTATAGTAAAATCAACCTCATGGCCAATACCGGTTACTAGCGGAATTTCTGAGTTGTATATTGCTCGTGCCACGACCTCTTCATTAAATTCCCATAAATCCTCTAATGAACCACCGCCACGCGCAACGATCAATACGTCAGTTTCATTACGTAAATTTGCTTTTGTAATGGCAGTAGCAATTTTGTTGCTGGCACCTTTACTTTGTACGGCAACAGGATAAACAATTGTTTTTTGCATGGGAAAGCGACGTTTTAATGTCGTTAGAATATCGTGAATTGCTGCTCCACTTGCTGAGGTAATAATCCCAACGCGGGTAACGGATTCAGGTATCTCTTTTTTATGTGAGGCATCAAATAAGCCTTCATTTGAAAGTTTATT
>DAOVYB010000102.1 GCA_030635835.1 Gammaproteobacteria bacterium | reverse complement strand
TTGTCCCGATAGTTAAAATAGTCCATAGATAAATCCAGAATAACTACATCTGATTCGATGTATTTTAAAATTATTGTTGCAACTGCTTGATTGTGTCTTTCGGTATATATAAAGGGCCCTTTTTACCGCAGCCACTTAGCATGCTGCTTATGCCCAAAAATACCACGAGTAGAATCATTGTTGCTTGTGGCCAGCAAATTCGCATGATTTAAGCCCTCTTTTGGCACATGACTAAAATTTAGCAAAATTATACGCGCTCCATCTCCGCTTGACTATTTCCCGCAACAGATATTACACGGTAAACTAAGCGTTATAACTGTAAAACTTTATAATATTAGGTTTTTCCTTTGCGTATTCGTAGCCATATTTTTATTTCTGTCTTTCTTGCCTCAGTTTTGCCGCTGGTCGCACTGGCCCTGGCTGCAAGTTATTACAGTGAACATAATTATCAACGCGAAATAAAACGTGAAATTTTTACCAGCCTCAATGGCATATCTGTTGAAATTTCACATGAATTACAAAATGCGCAAAACCTGGTTTTAGGTATATCAAGGGCGACTGCCGTTAAGTCTTTTATCCCTATTCTTAAATCCGTTTCTAAAGATGAAAATCACCCAAGTATTCGTCTTTTGCGCAGAAAAATTAATCGCTACCTTGAAGGCTTTCAAACCATTATCCCCGGTGAGTTTGCCATTCGTGTACTTGATTTTCGAGGTGATACCCTCGTTAAGGTTAGTCACGGTAAAACCAGCCAACCTCAGTTCGAAAGCTTGCAGGGGATTAACTATGTTGAGCATCAAATCCCCAGCCAGAGCTTTATTAAAACACTTGAAGAACTTCCCCGTGATGAAGTGAGCTTTTTTAATTTACCGCATCATGTTTTAGAAAATGAAAATATCAGTAAACAACTTCATGATTATGTTGTTCCCCTTTATGACCGCAACACCTGGGTTGGTACTTTGGTGGTGACGCTTAATGGTGAACAAATTGATCGTATCGTTAACAATGTGACTCGCTTATATAAAGGCAAAATCTTTATTACTGAAAATAACCCTGATGATTCTAATCGTCATGGATTATTAATATACGATGAGCGAAATAATCTGAATATTGCAGAAACACGAACCTCTCGAGTATTACTGGAACAACAACTTACCCGCCCGTTATTTAGTGAATCAATTCAAAATACAGAAGGTATTGTTAAACAAAATGATTCTTTAGTTTACTACTCTGAATTCTACCCTTACCCCAATCGTTTGCTTGGCTGGATTATAGGGATACAAATTGAAGAACATATTTTATCTGCGCCTTTTAAAAATAACCGCATCGCCATCTGGCTTTTTGCAGCAATGGCTTTATTGTTTACCTTGATTTTGACTGGTTTTGCAGTGAGAAAAATATCTCAACCTGTGTGTAATTTAGCCTCGCAACTTAAAAGTTTTGCCGATGGTAAATATGAGCAACGTGCAAATACCCATCAAACCATATCTGAAATTAAGGTACTCTCCACATCTTTTAACTACATGGCCGATACGTTAATTAATACGCAAAGTGAACGTGATAAAGCACAAAACATGGTGCTGCAAAATAATAAACTTGCCAGTATTGGACAAATGGCTGCGGGTATCGGGCATGAAATTAATAACCCATTGAATAATATTTTATCTTTTAGCACCTTAATTAGTCGCTCTATTGCCAAAAATGCAGCCGATCTTGATACTAAAACGTTAAACAATTTACAGCGCGATATTGATGCGCTACGTAATGAAACCTTACGCGCATCAGAGATTGTCAAAGGAATATTAAACTTTGCCCGACAATTGCCGCCTAACCTGGAAACATTTTCAGTTAAAGAATGGTTAAAAAAATCAATTTTATTAGTTCAACAAACCGCTAAATCACATCATATCGACATTAACTTAAATTATGATGGCAATGATATTTTTATTGGTGATCAGGCTCAATTGCAGCAAGTTATTATCAATTTACTGATCAATTCTATCCAGGCCAGTGACGATAATGCTGCGATAAATATCAATGTTAAGTGTGATGAAAAGCAACTTGAAGTTACAATACAAGATCAGGGCTGCGGTATAAATACTAATGATCTGAATAATATATACGATCCCTTTTTCTCAACTAAAGAAGAAGGCGAAGGAAGTGGTTTAGGTTTATCCATAAGTTTGGGTATAATTGAATCTCATCAGGGTAGCCTGACGTTAAAAAACAATACTGGTGATACGAAAGGCACCACAGCTATCTTAGTTTTACCGCTAAATCAGAATTAAGGATATATTTTGAAACAACAATCCCCCCGCATAATTTTTGTTGACGATGATCCTAATGCTGGCGAACTCATGTTACGTTTTAGTGAAGAAGCCAGTTATTCATGCACTGTTTTTCGTCTTCCTCACATGGCGCTTGAACACTTCAAAAAAGAAGGTGCAGATTTAATCGTTAGTGATTTACGAATGCCTAAAATGACCGGCGTTGAATTACTTCATGAAGTGCGTCAACACACTCCGGATATCCCCTTCATTATCATAACGGGTTTTGCCAATGTTGATGATGCTATTGAAGCTTTACGTTTAGGTGCATCTGATTTTATTAAAAAACCTTTTGATATGGATGAGTTGCAAATTCTTATCGAAAAAACATTAGGCCATCATGCCTTACTCGAAGAGAACAATCTTTTAAAACGCCAGCTCAAGTTTGAACAAAACAATTTTGGCATGATTGGTTCTTCTCAGAACATGCAGGATATTTATCAACTTATCCATAAAATTTCAGATATTCGCTGTAACGTTATTATTCAGGGTGAATCTGGCACCGGTAAAGAACTTGCAGCCCGCGCGGTACACTATGAAAGCCAGTTTGCAGACAAACCTTTTGTTGTCATTGATTGTGGTTCTTTAACGGATACTTTACTTGAGAGCGAATTATTTGGTCATGAGAAAGGGGCTTTTACCGGCGCACAAAAAACCAAGCAGGGATTACTTGAAATCGCCTCTGGCGGGACTGTTTTTCTGGATGAGATTGGTAATATTTCTGACTCCATGCAAACCAAACTGATGCGAGTCATCCAAGAAAAACAAATTACCCGTGTTGGTGGCCTGCAACCCATTGATATTGATGTGCGTTTTATTGTTGCCAGTAATAAAGATCTCGAACGCTTAGCCGTGGCAAATGAATTTCGTCATGATTTATATCACCGCCTTAACGTAGTCAAGCTCACTATGCCACCCTTACGTGAACACCGCGATGATATCCCTTTGCTCGTCCAGCATTTTATTAATATTTATTCGAAAAACTTTCAGCGCGAAATTAAAAACTTTGACAAAGATGCAATGAAAAAACTCATGACGCATGACTGGCCGGGGAATGTACGTGAATTACAAAATTTAGTTGAACGTTCTGTTGCACTGGCTGATAGCCCGATAATGAAGCTGGAAGAAATTACCGGTTTACGTTCAACTGATACTATCGATAGTGATTTACCCAGTCTTGAAGAACTCGAGCGTCGATATATTTTAAAGCTGCTTGATAATATCGATCTAGG
>DAOVYB010000032.1 GCA_030635835.1 Gammaproteobacteria bacterium | reverse complement strand
TGTTGATAATGGTTAAGTGTTGGTGCTGGCTGTACAGGTTTTGCTATGGGTAAGGCATTTTCTTCAACTGGCTTTACCCAGCCTTTTTCTTCCAGGCGTTTCATAACCGGGCGCCAGCCAACATGTTTTTCAGTTAGTTGGCTATCGAGCAGACCTGAACTGGATTGTCGTAAGTCACTGAGCAAGGCAATTTGTTTGGCTGCCCGCTTTAAGGTTTGCATATCGATTTGTTCACCCTCAGGCGTAAGCTGCCAACGTCTGATACCCTTTATATGGGTGGAAGCACCCTGACGTAGTTTCACCGGTAAAGCATTTTGCATGACTTCTCCGATGGGGTGGTGGTAATACAAGCTGCACCAGCGAAGTAATTCTAAAAGTCCCCTGTCAAAAACCGGCTGCTCATCCAGTACTTCGACTACTGGTTTTAATTTCTGTTTTGGTACGTCAGTTTCATGAACAACTTCGAGCAAAATCCCCACTAATGTTTGCCTTCCAAATGGCACCTTCACACGCACGCCTGCCAGAGGTGTTTTTGCATAAAAATTTGCCGGCGCAAGGTAGTCAAAATGACGCCTGAGCGGGGTTGGAATGGCGATGCGAAAATAGGTGTTCATTATTGGTTAGCTTGTCTTTTCATCACGATATTTTACAGGGTTTTTATATCACTAAAAATCTTATAGTTAGCTTAATTTTATGAGTATTTTTCTAGCTTTGTGATGCTAAGTTATTGTCTCTAGGCCACTTTGTTAGTTATCCACAAAAGCTGTGGATAAGTCTGTGGATGGATTGGCCAGATCTGCTAAAAATACCCTGTATTACAGGGTAAATGTTAAATTGGTTACAATTTGTACTTAATGATATTTCTATATAAATCAATAGGTTATATTATTTTTATAGCATATTTAACACTTTATGACATTTTTGTGACGCTAAGTTATTGTTATTGTTATAGCTGTGCATAAAAGTGATTTTTCTTTCATTTTTTGCTTGATCCAATGAATATTTTCATGTTATTTGCCGCCAAAAAAAGCGGGTTTTGAATAAAATATCATCTATTTCAGGCATCGCTGAGCAAAATAACAGCAAATAAGTTTATCATCATCACAAATAATAAACTGCTTGAAAAAGCCGAAGAAAAATTAGTTCTGTTTTAGGAGAAAAAAGTGTCGTTTTGGAGCAATATTGAGCAAAAAATTAGTGCTTCAATTGGCGAGTCTTTTTGCCTCAAAAATCATCTGAATATTGCCGGTGGCGACATCAATCAGGCCATGCGGTTGGAAGGTGTGGTTGCTGAAAATAAAGCCATCAGCTTTTTTATTAAACTTAATCAAAAGCACATGCTTGATATGTTTGAAGCCGAGGCTGCGGGGCTTGAGGAAATTAAAAAGGCACAGGTTATACAAGTCCCACATGTGGTTTGCTCTGGTGTAGCAGAGAATCAAAGTTATTTGGTATTAGAAAATCTGGCTCTGGGGGGAGGAGTATCGGGGTCAGCATCACTTTTTGGTCAACAACTCGCATTGATGCATAAGGTCACCTCTGAGCAGTTTGGCTGGTCACGTAACAATACCATTGGCTCGACAAAACAAGTGAATGACCGGAGAGCTAACTGGATTGATTTCTGGCGCGATCAGCGTTTGGGTTTTCAACTTGATTTGGCAAAAAAAAATGGAGCAAGTCGATCTTTATGCCAAAAAGGTCAGGCGTTGACGAATGAGCTGGAACAATTTTTTACTGATTATGAAGTAGCAGCATCACTCCTGCATGGTGATTTATGGTCAGGCAACTATGCTTATTTGAATAATGGTGAGCCGGTTATTTTTGATCCCGCAGTTTACTATGGTGATCGCGAAGCAGATATCGCGATGACAGAATTGTTTGGTGGATTTCCTGCTGAATTTTATAGTGCATACAATAAAGAATGGCCGTTAGATAAAGGTTATAAGCAACGAAAGAAACTCTATAACCTTTACCATATTTTAAATCACTATAATTTGTTTGGCGGTGGTTATGCTATGCAGTCTGAGAGAATGATTGATCAGCTTTTATTATGAATTTTAGCTTTCAGCATAAGCTAAAGAAAATGATCCCGGGCCTACGTTTACAGCGGCAGTTGTACTCATAACAGACATTAAAGTATTTACTTTTTTACTTTTTGCGTAGGCAACAAATTTTTTATAATCAGAGTTGTTATAAATATCGTTTAAGTCCCCTGCATAACTCATCACAATTGCATTAATGGATAAGCTATTATCGATAGCCTCTTTTGCATAATTAAATAATTTGACCAGGCCGTTATCAAAGCGCATGGCTTTATCAACCGGGCCGGTTTCACCTTTGTAGCATTGAATAATGGGTTTAACGTTAAGCATGTTTCCCATTTGGTAGCTTAACCAGCCGACACTGTTATCCCCTTTTTTACTGGCTCTGTTTTTCAGGTGGTATAAATCTTTTGGTAATAAGAAAGCGCGTACTTTATCTCTTAATGGTGTAAGAGCGGCAATAATTTGTGAGACATCAAGTTTTTTTACTTTAAGTAAACGAATGGCTTCGTATACGAGTACACCCTGACCAGTAAATAACGTTGTGCTATCAAGTACGCGTATTTTGAAAAAAGGTGAAATGCCTGCTTTAGAGCGAGAATCTTTAAATTTATGCTGACTAACAAAAACAGCATCACGGACATTTTTATATATTTCACTTCGAGCTGAGTTTATTGTAAGAGCAGGTACTTCGTCATAATCAAAAATTAATTGCTCTTCAAGAAGTTTGGACATTTCTACAACTGAAAAGGGCTCTGTTTCAGCATCAAAACTTTTTTTCCCATCTCACCGGAATGAAACTGAATAGTTTCATCGTGATTACGGTTATCAATAAAATTATGTCCATCAAGTTTCAGTGTAATAGGTAAAATTTGGAGATTATGTTCTTTAATAAAAGCGGCAGGTAAATCACAGGCAGAATCAACAGCGATGCAGGTTCTTTCAGACATAAAATGGCTCCAAATAACTTATATATAAGACGAAATAAATGTTGTTGGACGAGGGGGTAGTACACACAATATTAGCATAACAATAGTTAGTTGTAGAGGTTGACAGGGGTTAAACATTTAATATTTATTTTTATGTAAAAGATCTTTTGGTTTTTTGTGGTTGGTTGATTATCATGGCGCCAATGACACAAATTAATGATTATACAAAAACGTTTGAATGGCGTTTTCTTCTTCCTTATTACTGGTTAACCTGGCTGGGATTGCTGATGCTATGGTTGTTAAGCTATTTACCTTTTAGTTTTAGGTTTGGTTTAAGCCGCCTGTTTGCACGACTGGTATATCATCGAAATACCAAGCGCCGTGACATTGTTGAAACTAACTTCTCTTTGGTGTTTCCGGAATTAGATGCAAAAGCCCGCAAAGAAATGGCTTTGCACTTTATAACGAATGCACTTTTTATTATTTTAGATTACCCCTTGCTGTTGTGGGCGCGGGAAAAAACCTTAAACCAGCGTATTAAGTTTAAAGGGCTTGAACATATACAAGCATGTCAGCAACAAAATAAGCCGGTTATTTTATTAACTTGCCATATGCTGGCGCTGGAATATGGTGCACTGGCCCTGACTAAGAATGCTAAAACCGTTGGTTTGATTAAACCTGCGAGAAATGATTTATTTGAGTGGCTGATTACGCGTGGACGAAAACGCTATCAGGGGCAGCTGCAGTTATATTTACGTGATAAAGGTATCAGGCCGGTTATTCGTGCGATAAAGAATCACCACACTTTTTATTATTTGCCGGATGAGGATTTAGGGGAAAAGACAAAAACCCTGTTTGTCCCCTTTTTTGGTGTAGAGGCGGCAACATTAACCGCGTTGTCACCCATGGCTAAAATGACCAAAGCCGCTGTACTTCCTGCGGTGGCAATACTGGATGAAAAAACTGGTTGTTATACTTTTGAGGTTGAAAAACCACTTAATGATTTTCCAGGCGTTGATGAACTCGAAGATATGAAGAGAATGAATCATGTTCTGGAGCAGCTCATTCGCCGGGCTCCAGCACAATATATGTGGTCGCTCAGGTTATTTCAGACACGCCCTAATGGTGCGCTCTCACCATATAAAAACTAAAATTTTTTTTACTGGTAGTCTTTATCCTGACAAACAAGTTCGCTGCGAGCAGCATTAACACGATTTAGCAGGGCTGCATAATTTGCTGCATCATCGGGAGATTCCAATGGACCTTCCATCCCAACTGGTGTTTTAACACACCATCCGTCGCCACAAGGTTGAATTAATGTTGAATCAAAAGTCATGGTTCACCTCCTACATTTAGCGTTAATCATCTAAACAGTAGATTTCAGAATTTCACTGTTTGAAGTCGTGTTATGATAAGCATAGCGGTGTTTGAATTAAATGTGAACCAGTTCACATAATTTTAACAATGAATTTATGTTTTCCCACCATATGGTTGATTTACGAGAAGTTTTGATTCATCTCACCATATAGAGAATTATATTGAGTATATTTTTGGTAATATTTAAATATATTTGTGATAGTGGTAAATATTTTAGTTAGCTAGCGTCATTTACAGAGTAAAGTGGGTTTAATGCGGTACGCAAGCTCTTAAATAACCCACTATTGTGGGTTTCTTCTTGGGCAAGTAATTGCTTGATATGCTCTCGTTCAGTTGGCATATCAAAGCAGGCAGGGCAGGAATCGGGAATAACGGGTAATTCAACTTCTTTAGCAAATTCAGCAAGTTGCCGTTCCCGAACATAGATCATAGGGCGAATTATACGAATATCACCATCCTGATTGGTGTAATTAGCTTTCATTGTCCTCAATTGCCCACCTTGAAAAGCAGACATCAGAAAACTTTCGGCTAAATCGTCCAAATGTTGCCCGAGAACGAGTACATTGCAGTTCTCTCGTCTGGCAACCGAGTACATAATTCCCCGTTTCATTCGTGAGCAGAATGAGCAAAAAGAATCATTTTTCATTTGCTCTTCAGCTTGCTTTGTCATGTCATGACTTTCGTAAAAATAGGGAATATTGAGCTCAGCTAAGTACTGTTTAAGTCTGGAAGGTTCAAATCCTTCAATTTCGGGGTCGACCGTGATGGCTGAGATGGAGAAATTGATGGGTGCATGGCGCTGTAAATGACGCAAAATATGCAATAAAGACAGTGAATCTTTGCCGCCGGATAAGCCGAGCAAAATATGATCGCCTTCCTTAATCATTTCAAACTCGGTAACGGCTTTGCCAACGGGTTTGATAATTGATTTAGGAATTTTTTGGATTTCAGTATTACTTAAAGATCGTTTTGTATTGTTCTGCATACTCATCAGCCTGTTTTGTCTTCAGCTTATTCTACTTTATATGAATAAAACTAGTTTTATAAATACTGCACATATAGTCGGTATCACTGTGTCCCTTTAACTCGTCATTCCCGCCTGCGCGGGTATGACGAGTTAAAGGGACAGCTATGAGTCAGCATATAAGGTGAATATTCTCATTTTCAAGTCTTTCCACTAGCAAAATAAACGCGTTATAGTGGTTACATTAATTTATTAAAAGAAAAAGGGAAGTCTTATGTTTGGATTTGCAGAATTCGTTATTTTCCTCGCGGTGCTTGCGATTGTTATTGTTATTCTCGGTGTAAAAGCAGTCTCGCAGGGTTCTGAATATACGGTTGAACGCTGGGGGCGTTATACCCGAACATTGAACCCCGGTTTAAATTTAATCATTCCTGTTGTCGATCGCATTGGTAGAAAAATTAACATGATGGAACGGGTCATGGATGTGCCTTCGCAGGAAGTTATTACAAAAGATAACGCGATGGTGCAGGTTGATGGTGTGGTGTTTTTTCAGGTACTTGATGCTGCAAAAGCGTCATATGAAGTGAACCAGCTCGAGCTGGCTATTCTCAACTTAACCATGACGAATATTCGTACCGTGATGGGTTCAATGGATCTGGATGAGTTGTTATCAAAACGTGATGCGATTAATGCACAGCTACTGAATGTTGTGGATGATGCCACTTCACCGTGGGGTGTAAAAGTCACGCGGATTGAAATTAAAGACATCACACCGCCACGTGATTTAGTTGAATCAATGGCCAGACAAATGAAAGCAGAGCGTGATAAACGGGCTTCTATTTTGACTGCTGAAGGTGAACGTCAGGCTGAAATTTTAAAAGCTGAAGGTGAAAAACAAGCTGTTATTCTTGATGCTGAAGGGAAAAAAGAAGCTGCTTTCCTCGATGCAGAGGCACGTGAACGAGAAGCTGAGGCAGAAGCACGAGCAACATATGTTGTTTCAGAAGCAATTAAAAAAGGTGATGTGAATGCCATTAACTATTTTGTTGCGACTAAATATGTTGATGCCTTGCAAAGCATAGCCTCTGCACCAAATGAAAAACTGGTGTTAATGCCGCTTGAAGCTTCTGGTGTGATTGGTGCCATTGGCGGCATTGCTGAGTTAGTCAAAGATACAATTAAGAAGGATGCTTAAAATATGGAAGATGTAACTTTTTGGCATTGGTGGGTACTGGGCATTGTTTTAATTATTCTTGAGGTCTTTGCACCGGGTGCTATTTTCCTTTGGTTAGGTGTCGCCGCGGGTGTCGTAGGTGTTATTTTAATGCTGATACCAACGGTTAGCTGGGAATGGCAGTTACTTATTTTCTCGGTTATTTCAGTTTTATCGATTGTTTTATGGCGACGCTATTTAAAAGATAATCCAACGCAAACCGATCAACCACGTTTAAATCGACGCGGTGAACAATATGTTGGTCGTGTTTTTACGCTTGAAGATTCAATGGATAATGGCATGGGTAAGATTCGGGTTGATGATACAACCTGGAAAGTCTCCGGTGGTGACTGTGCAAGTGGAAGCAAGGTAAAAGTCACCGGTGTGGATGGTGTTTTATTAACGGTTGAGTGTCTGGATAATGCGGAATAAAAACAAGCGGAATAAAAATGTTTATTGGACCGGATGAAATTTTCTCACTTATTATTTTATTAATTACGTTAACTCTTTTTATTAAAGCGGTTAGATATAATTGGCAGCGTTGGCGTTTTTATGAGCGTTGCGAAGTGACAAAAGCACAGGTTATACAAAAAAATTTAAAGGTGTTATCTCAGGAGCGCTCTATTTTTGATAAAAAGTCACTGCGCTTTGTAAATAATTACGGCAAAGTTGTGATTTTTGATATACGAGGGATAAGGGAAAGTGATAGTACACAGGCATTACATAGTGATGGTGTGGAAATTATTTATGATCCGGAAAACCCATCCGATATTCAGTTAAATAGTTTTTTGCGTATCTGGTTTTTACCGCTATTTTTGTTATTACTGGCCTTTATTTTTTTCATGTCGAGCTTAAGTACAAGTATAAATAATGGATCATTAGAAGAATTGAAAGAGTTGACTGCACCGTTCATTTATTCTGCTAAAATGAATGTAAACATAACACATTAAAAATTATTTGAAATAAAGCCATGACTTCAGCCAGCGTAAAAACCATCTCAGCGATCGATGCTAATAAATTATTAGAAAAAGATCCGCGTGCATTATTAGTTGACGTACGATCCAATATGGAATTTTTATTTATTGGTCACCCGGTTGGTGCGATAAGCATCCCCTGGATCGATGAACCGGACTGGGTCATTAATCCAAACTTTGCTGCCGATATACGAAAGCTAATATTGGGTGGTTTAGACCATGATAGCGCCGGACATAACGTGCCTGTATTACTCATTTGTCGTAGCGGCAAACGCTCACTTGAAGCCGGTAATTTATTATTAAAAGAAGGTTTTCATGATGTTTATAATATTGCCGAAGGTTTTGAGGGTGAGTTAAATGAAAACCATCATCGTAGTACATTAGCCGGCTGGCGTTTTGATGGTTTGCCTTGGGAACAGTGTTAGTTTCTTAATTTCTGTGTATGCGTAAACCAGTAGAAATTATTGAAGGCGAAAAATCTTTACGTCTGAATTTATATATTATTGTTGCATCTTATTTACTGTTAATTATTTTAATTGAACCTGCCATAGACTTTTTTCTTTATTCAGTTTTTAAAGAAAAAACAACCATTCTCATCGAAGAAATAAATAGATTAAAGCTGGTCATTAGTACCATTATTTATACTATCATCGGTTTAATTCCAGCTTTTTATGCCAGCTGGTTTGGTTACCGGGTAGTTGCTTCAGCAAAACTTCCCCCGGTATTATCATCTGGAAAAACACGTTTTCCATTTACTAGCGTGGTTATTAGAGGAAAGCATGCCAAAATGTTTGGTATTTTAATTATTACAGCCTCATTGATTGTAATTATTCAGCTCTTTATCTATTTAGCAAAAAGCATACTTCTATAAAATGAAACATTACTGGATTACTGCTTGTAATGTTTTTATAGCTTACATGATGTAAATGCTTACTTCGTAAATCACTTGCGGTCACTAGTGGTTTAAATATTCGCCCGTGTCACCGTTGCATTAAATCTGTTAACATTGCAGCGTTTTTATTATCGCAAAGAGACCGTATTAAAATGGCTGATATCCAGCAAATTCTTAAAGAACGTATCCTTATTCTTGATGGTGCCATGGGTACCATGATTCAGACCTATGAACTCGATGAAAAGGATTACCGTGGTGAGCGTTTTGCTGATTGGCCTTCAGATCTCAAGGGCAATAATGATCTACTTTCAATTACTCAACCACAGATTATTAAAGCTATTCATACCGCTTATCTTGAAGCCGGTGCGGATATTATTGAAACCAATACCTTTAGTGCCAACCATTACGGCATGGCCGATTATGGGATGGAAGCTGAAGATCTTGTTTATGAACTCAATGTAGAAGCAGCGAAAATAGCACGTGAAGCCTGCGATGCTATCGCAACAGCAAATAAACCACGATTTGTAGCGGGTGTATTAGGTCCGATGCCAGTCACGGCATCTATGTCAAAAGATGTGAATAATCCCGGTGCGCGCGATGTCACTTTCGATCAACTTCGAGTCGCTTATGACAATTCATTAAGAGGTTTGATTGAAGGTGGCACAGATATCATTTTGGTCGAAACTATTTTTGATACTTTGAATGCAAAGGCTGCCCTTTTTGCGATTGATGAATATTTTGAAGAAACAGGAAATATTCTACCCGTCATGATTTCTGGCACCATCACGGATGCCAGTGGCCGAATTCTTACTGGTCAAACTCCCGAAGCTTTCTGGAACTCGCTCCGTCACATTAAACCCATTAGTTTTGGTTTTAACTGTGCAATGGGTGCAAAAGATTTACGTCCACATGTTGAAGAAATGGCAGGCATCGCAGATTGTTGTATTAATGTGCATCCTAATGCAGGTTTACCGAATGCCTTTGGTGGTTTTGATGAAACCCCTGAAATGCTGGCAGAAGAAATTGGTGACTGGGCCAAGAATGGTTTTTTGAATATTGTAGGCGGTTGTTGTGGTACAGGGCCGGCTCATATTAAAGCAATTTCAGAAGCGGTAAGTAAATACCCGCCACGTAAAGCACCTGAAGTTGATGTTGAATGTCGCTTAAGTGGTTTAGAGCCCTGTAATATCAATGATGATTCTTTGTTTGTTAATGTCGGTGAACGGACTAACGTTACCGGTTCAGCTAAATTCAAGCGTCTGATCTTAGAAGAAGAATATGATGAAGCGTTAAGTGTTGCACGTGAACAGGTTGATAATGGCGCACAGATTATTGATGTGAACATGGACGAAGGCATGCTTGATGGCGAGCATGCAATGAAAACATTTTTAAATTTAATTGCATCAGAGCCAGATATTTCTCGTGTACCGGTGATGATTGATTCATCCAAATGGCCAATTATTGAAGAGGGCTTAAAGTGCATTCAGGGTAAAGGTATTGTTAATTCAATTTCGCTTAAAGAAGGTGAAGAAAACTTTATCAATCAAGCGAAATTGTGTCGCCGCTATGGTGCCGCAATTATTGTGATGGCGTTTGATGAAGATGGCCAGGCTGATACCGAAGCGCGTAAAATCGAAATCTGTACCCGTGCCTATAAAGTGTTAACGGAGAAAGTAAACTTCCCGCCAGAAGATATTATTTTTGATCCGAATATTTTTGCGGTTGCAACAGGTATCGAAGAACACAATACCTATGGTGTTGATTTCATCGAAGCAACACGTGAAATTAAAAAGACATTACCGCATGCCATGATCAGTGGTGGTGTTTCTAATGTTTCATTCTCATTCCGTGGCAATAATCCAGTACGTGAAGCGATACATGCCGTGTTCCTTTATCACGCGATTAAAGCCGGTATGGACATGGGGATTGTAAACGCAGGTCAACTTGCGGTTTATGATGACTTGCCTGAAGAGTTACGTGAATGTGTTGAAGATGTTGTGCTCAATCGTCGTGATGATGCAACAGAACGTTTGCTGGACATAGCCGATAAGTATCGAGGCGATGGCAGCGCAGGCAAAAAAGATGAAGGTCTGGAATGGCGTGAACTGCCTGTCGCCAAACGTATTGAGCATGCCCTGGTTAAAGGTATTGATGCTTTTGTTGAAGAAGATGCTGAAGAAGCACGTCGCGAATTTGCTGCTCCAATCGAAGTGATTGAAGGGCCGCTAATGGATGGCATGAATGTCGTTGGTGACTTGTTTGGTGATGGTAAAATGTTTTTGCCACAAGTGGTTAAGTCAGCACGCGTCATGAAAAAAGCGGTGGCTTACTTACTCCCTTTTATTGAAGCTGAGAAAGATGGTGTCAGCCGAAGTAACGGCAAAATATTAATGGCAACGGTTAAGGGCGATGTGCATGATATTGGTAAAAACATTGTCGGTGTCGTGTTGCAATGTAATAACTTCGAAGTGATCGATATCGGTGTCATGGTGCCTGCTAATGAGATTCTTGCAAAAGCCAAAGAAGACAATGTCGATATCATTGGCTTGTCTGGATTAATTACGCCATCACTGGATGAAATGGTTCACATGGCTAAAGAAATGGAACGTCTTGGTTTTGATATTCCAATGATGATTGGTGGTGCAACGACATCAAAAGCACACACAGCAGTTAAAATAGAACAAAATTATCACGGCCCAACCTTATGGGTTAAAGATGCTTCACGTGCAGTTGGTGTGGCACAAAAACTGATCAGTAAAGATTCAAAAGATGCATTTCTTGAAGAAACACGTGCTGACTATGAAAAAGTCCGTACTGCTTATGCAGGTCGTCGTGCTCAAATTAAATGGTTAACGCTTGAAGATGCGCGTGCGAATAAACAAAAAATTGATTGGGATAACTATAAGCCACCAGTACCAAAAGATTTAGGTCTTCAGGTGTTCGATGATATGCCTCTTGAATTTTTAGTGCCTTATATTGACTGGACACCTTTCTTTCATACCTGGGAGCTAAAAGGTTCTTATCCAAAAATATTAGATGATGCAGATAAAGGTGAAGAAGCGAAAAAGCTTTTTGCTGATGCAGAGGAAATGCTGGCGCAAATTGTAGATGAACGCTGGTTAAAAGCTCGCGCAGTGGTTGGATTATTCCCTGCCAATAGTGTTAATGAAGATGACATTGAAGTCTATACAGATGAATCACGTGATGAAGTTAAAATGACATTGCATCATTTACGTCAACAAACAGAACGTCCACCAGGAAAACCAAACAGATGTTTAGCCGATTTTGTTGCGCCTAAAGGTTCAGGTAAAGAAGATTATGTTGGTGCCTTTGCAGTAACTGCAGGCATTGGTATTGATGAGCATGTGAAACGATTTGAAAAAGAACATGATGACTATCGTTCTATTATGCTTAAAGCACTGGCTGATCGCTTAGCAGAAGCTTTTGCAGAACACATGCACGACCGCATTCGTCATCTGAATTGGGGTTATGAAAATAAAACAAGCTGGACACCATG
>DAOVYB010000014.1 GCA_030635835.1 Gammaproteobacteria bacterium | reverse complement strand
TGAGTCTGCGCGGTTTTTTCTTTTATTGTGTCTTCAACTGCATCTTTTGAATCAGCAGATTTGGATTTTTCTGATTTACGGAAACTAAACATTGATTTATCGGTCGTAGAAATTGCTATGAAATAGGTTAAATAAAAAGCTATCCTAGCATTTACTCGTCTCCGCGTCATTGCGAAGGAATGATAATGACTGCTGCAATCTCATGGTTAATACCTATTATCTTGAGATTGCCGCGTCTGTATTGTAAAACTAACGTTTTTCAACACTTCCTCGCAATGACGCGGAGACGAGTAAATGCTAGGATAGCTTTTTATTTAACCTATTTCATAGCAATTTCTACGACCAATAAATCAATGTTTAGTTTCCGTAAATCAGAAAAATCCAAATTAGCTGACTCAAAAGATGCAGTTGAAGAGATAACAGCAGAAAATTCCGAGCAGACTCAAGATCAAGCTGGAGGATTCTTTTCCCGACTTAAGCAAGGCCTGAGCCGAACACGACACGGTTTAACTGATGGCCTGGCCAATGTCGTGCTTGGCGCAAAAAGCATTGATGATGATTTAATGGAACAAATTGAGGATATTCTGATCTCCGCTGATCTAGGCATGGAGGCAACTACCCGCATTAGTCAGAACCTGCTGCAAAAAGTCTCTCGCAATGAATTAAAAGATCCCCAGGCACTTTTCACCGCTTTGCATGATGAAATGCAGGCCATTCTGGCACCTTGTGAACACCCCTTGGTTATACCGGAACAGGACGGGCCCTACGTTATCCTGGTGATAGGTATTAATGGCGCCGGTAAAACCACCACCATTGGTAAAATGGCAAAGCGTCTGCAAAATGATGGCAAGTCCGTCATGTTAGCCGCGGGTGATACCTTTCGCGCCGCAGCAGTTGAACAGCTTCAGGTTTGGGGCGAGCGGAATGATATCCCGGTTATCGCACAACATGATGGTGCTGATAGTGCCTCTGTTATTTATGACGCGCTGGAATCAGCCCGTTCAAAAAATATTGATGTTTTAATCGCGGATACCGCAGGACGATTACATACCCAAACCAACCTGATGGAAGAGTTGAAAAAAGTAAAACGGGTCATGGGCAAAATTGATGAATCTGCCCCGCATGAAGTGATGCTGGTACTCGATGCTGGCACCGGACAAAATGCCTTAACCCAGGCAGAACAATTTAACCATGCGATGCAACTCACCGGTGTTACCCTGACTAAACTCGACGGTACCGCTAAAGGCGGCGTGATATTTGCGATTGCGCATAAGCTGGGTTTACCGATTCGTTTTATTGGTGTTGGTGAAGGGATAGAAGACTTACGTACTTTTGAAGCTAAAGATTTCGTGGATGCTTTGTTTGATAAAAATGATTAATTATTCAACGTCTATTTTAAACAGCTAGATTCCCGCTAAAAGCACGCGGGAATAACGTGCACATCTTATCTACCGTTTAGTCTATTAAGAACGTCATTCCGGAAAGTATGGAATACTTATCCGGAATCCAGACCAAAAAGGAAACAATGAATTTTGAAAGGCTAGATTCCCGCTAAAAGCCGCGGGAATGACGTGTACTTTTATGCATAACTTAGTCTATTAAGATCGTCATTCCGGAAAGTATGGAATACTTATCCGGCATCCAAATCAAAAAGGAAACAATGAATTTTGATTTGAAAGGCTAGATTCCCGCTAAAAGCCGCGGGAATGACATGTACTTTTATGCATAACTTAGTCTATTAAGATCGTCATTCCGGAAAGTATGGAATACTTATCCGGAATCCAGAACATGAAAGGAAATTATAAATTATGGAACGGATTCCATGTGTGTACATTCTTGCAAATAAATATAATGGCACTCTTTATATTGGCGTGACATCACAGCTACCACAACGTATTTACCAGCATAAACATAATCTTGTTGATGGCTTCACAAAAAAATACCATGTGCATATGCTCGTTTGGTATGAAATTCATGAAACGATGGAATCAGCTATTACCCGAGAAAAAGAATTAAAAAAGTGGCGGCGTAAATTGAAAATCGAACTTATAGAACAAAATAACCGTGAGTGGTTTGATTTATATAATTCTATTGTTTAAAGCTGGATGCCGGGTCTCGGCCCGGCATGACGAGCACTATATAGTGCTGTGAAATAAACGCAGAGAAAACTTTATGTTATCAGTATTACAAATACTTTAACTATATACATCTTATAATAAATTCTGCCCAATATTTTAATATCTTTGCGATCCTTTGCGTTCTTCGCGCCTTTGCGCCTTTGCGTTGAAAGTCCTTTATTTTTTAATAAGCACTGTGCACTTTGCTCTGCCTATGGTAAAAATAGGGTCTAATAATAATTAAGTACAAGATCTTATGATTCGTTTCGTTAACGCCAGTAAACGCTACAGCAGCGGCTTTGATGCGCTACAAAATGTGAATTTTCACATTACTCCGGGGGAAATGGTTTTTTTAACTGGCCATTCTGGCGCGGGTAAAAGTTCTTTATTAAAACTCATTGCTTTACTCGAACGTTCCAGTCGCGGACAGGTTATTGTTAATAACCAAAACCTCGCTAAAGTCTCGCGTCGTCGTATTCCGTATTTTCGTCGTAATATCGGTATCATTTTTCAGGATCACCAGCTGTTATTTGATCGCACGGTTTATGACAATGTTGCATTGCCTTTGATTATTGCCGGTTATTCACGTCATGATATTGGTAAGCGTGTTCGCGCTGCTCTTGATAAAGTGGGCTTACTCAGTAAAGAAAAAAAATATCCCATTACTTTATCCGGTGGTGAACAACAACGTGTTGGCATTGCCCGCGCTGTAGTTAACAAACCAGCGCTTATTCTTGCCGATGAACCAACAGGTAATTTAGATCCTGAGCTCTCCGCTGAAATAATGGGCTTGTTTCAGGACTTTAGTGATGTCGGCGTAACTGTTTTAGTTGCCACGCATGATATCGCGTTAATATCACAACTTCCTTATCGCACGTTAACCCTGAAAGCGGGAAAACTTGTTAATGACTCTCAGCCCCATGAATAACAATCAACGACAACGCGATGCGCAAAGCCGACCCGGCTTTATCACCTTGATTAGCTCGTATCTCTTGCGCCACGTTCAAGTCTTTTTTTACAGTCTTGGGCAGTTAAGTCGGGCACCGTTATCAACATTGATGACCTGCATGGTGATTGGCATTGCGCTGGCTTTACCCACAGGACTACACACCTTACTCAAAAATGCACAACAACTCAGCGGTGACTGGGAAAGTACCGCGCAAATTTCTGTTTTTCTAAATATAAATATTCGTGCATCTCAGGCACAAAAACTACAAGCGGATATTCAGGGCTGGCCCGATGTTATTTCCGTTCATTACATTAGTCGAGAGCAGGCATTAAAAGAGTTTCAAATGCTTTCTGGTTTTGGTGATGCCTTAAAAGCATTAAATACAAACCCTCTACCCTCGGTTTTAATTGTGAAACCACAAATAGCTAAAGCAAATGCGCAGGCGACTCAAAAACTGTTAAATAAACTGCGCAAGCTTAAACAAACCGATAAAGCACAACTGGATATGCAGTGGGTAAGACGTCTTTACGCCATTATGAATATCGTAGAACGTGGTGTACTCATTCTTGGCTTTTTACTCGCACTCGCGGTGTTGCTCGTAGTGGGCAATACTATTCGACTGGCGATTCAAAACCGCCGCAAAGAAATTGTTGTCATGAAACTCATAGGTGGCACTGATGCCTTTATTCGCCGCCCGTTCCTTTATACCGGATTTTGGTACGGACTGTTCGGGGGAATGATTGCCTGGTTCCTGGTGAGCTTTGCTTTGCTGAGTATTAGTAGCCCTATTGAAAAATTAACCACGCTTTATCAAAATCAATTTGAACTCAATAACATGTCATTTATAACCACTCTAATTTTGCTTGGAATAAGCATTCTTTTAGGTTTATTTGGCTCATGGTTTGCGGTTGGCCGACATTTACGTGAAATAGAACCACAATAGTGATAATTAGCAACCACAAAATTTGTTAAACCAAATAGATTAACGAACGTGATAAACTAAACATTGTCTTCATTAATACCTATAATAATTGTACAAATTTTTTTCTTTTGGAAGAATAGTTAAAAAAGCATGAACGATAAAATAACCCGCATTCTCGTCGTAGACGGCTCAACAGTATCCCGTCAAATTTTGTCCCGTATTCTGCAGGAAGAAATGACCGAGCTTGAAATTGATAGCTGCAAAACAGGTGAAGAAGCGCTACAGAAACATCAAAAGAACCCTTATGATCTCATCACCACGGCGCTTTTATTACCTGACATGGACGGCCTCGCTCTATGCCGCAATATTCGAAGTGCAAATACAAACCAATATACGCCGGTTATTGTTGTCTCTGGTGATGCAGATGAACGCCTGTTACAGGAAGGCTTTAAAGCCGGTGTCACCGATTATTTTGATAAATCCAAAGGTTACAAAGCCTTTAGTTATTTTATTAAGTCCTTTATTCAGCGAAATTCAAGCCTTGTCGGGCACATCTTATTCATCGAAGACAGCAAAACAGCTGCTGCGGTGATTTGCAAAATATTGGAAAAACACGGCTTAAAAGTGACCCATACCGAGTCTGCTGAAGAAGCAATGGATATGCTGGAGAAACAGTATAATAACGAACACACAGATATCACTTTTGACCTCGTCATTACTGATTTTTACCTCAAAGGAGAGTTAACCGGTGGTGACTTACTCTATGCCATTCGCGCCCGTTTCCATTACTCACAACAAGAACTCCCTGTCCTGGTTATCACCGGGCTTGATGATCAAAAAACTCAGGTAGAAGTTTTCCATGCTGGCGGTAATGACTTTGTCAGTAAACCCATTTTAGAAGAAGTCATCATGGCCAGAATCCGGCTGCTTCTATTAATTCGTCACCAATTCGAGGCCTTAAAACAACAGGCCGAAAGTATGCAGCGAATTGCCACAACTGACAGTCTTACTGGTGTTCGCAGTAAGCGCTACCTGGTCGATAATGGAGAAGAGTTCATCCAGAATACTGCACATCAGCCGGTATGGGCGATGCTCATTGATATTGATTATTTCAAAAATATTAACGATAAGCTTGGACATATCACTGGTGATCATGTTTTAGCTGAAATAGGGGCAACATTGAACCAAATGTTTCCATCTGACATGGTGGTGCGTTTTGGTGGTGAAGAATTTTCTGTACTTATAAAAAATACTACGCAAGAAGAAGCCCTGCAAAAAGCCGAAACCTTACGTCAGGAAATCGCTAAATTAAAACCTGCTGATGTTGAACTCACCATTAGTGTCGGCCTTGCCAGTATGCAAGATCACCCTGATGCCAATCTGACCCAAATTTTGGCTCTGGCAGATAAGGCACTGTATCACTCCAAAGAAAATGGACGAAACCGTGTTGCATACTATCTTGCTGAAGGTGCAAAACCCTCACCTTTGAACG
The DNA here is from genome assembly GCA_030635835.1 of Gammaproteobacteria bacterium. Next base: position 11,314 of record DAOVYB010000014.1, on the reverse strand, counting down.
AAAATTAATTTAAATACCCTTACAAACAATACAATTATTCCTGTTAAATCAATAATTTACATCTTTTTAACAAATTGAACTTATCAAAATATTGGCACTCTAACCTTTCGAGTGCTAATATTACGTAGTGCTAATATTTGATCCACAAAACCACAGGGGTTAGACATGAGTAAAAGTCTTCAATTACAGTTTGCAGTACCGTCAGGTAGTCTGGAGTCTTATTTACAAGCTGCACGAAATATTCCTATTCTGACAGCAGAAGAAGAACGTGAGCTTGCAACACAGCTACAGGAAAATGGCGATCTTGAAGCCGCGCAAAAACTGGTTTTATCGCATCTCCGTTTTGTTGCTCACGTAGCCCGCAGTTACAGCGGTTATGGTCTTGCATTGGCAGACCTTGTTCAGGAAGGCAACATAGGTTTAATGAAAGCCGTTAAACGTTTTGATCCTACTGTTGGCGTACGTTTGATTTCATTTGCCGTTTACTGGATTCGTGCTGAAATTCATGAATTTATCTTAAAAAACTGGCGTATTGTTAAAGTTGCAACCACAAAGGCGCAACGTAAATTATTCTTTAACTTACGCCGTCAGAAGAAACAACTCGGCTGGTTCAATGACGATGAAGTCGGTTCAGTTGCAGACGATTTAGGTGTAAAACGTACCGATGTTTTAGAAATGGAAAAACGTTTAAGTGGTATGGACATTGGCTTTGATGGTCCGGATGACAATGATGAGAATATTGCACCTGCTCCAGCTAACTATCTGGAAGATAATAGTCTCGAGCCAGCTCGTTTACTTGAACAATCTGACTGGTCAGCAAATCAGGAAACACGTTTATACACGGCGTTAAAAGATCTGGATGAAAGAAGTCGTGATATTCTGCAACAGCGTTGGTTATCTGAAAAGAAATCAACATTACATCAGTTAGCAGATATCTATGGTGTTTCGGCAGAACGTATTCGTCAGCTGGAAAATAATGCGATTAAAAAGCTTCGTAATGTTATAGGCGAAGCAGCATAAAACATTAAATATATTCAATTAAAAGCCTCTTTATTTTAAGAGGCTTTTTTTTGCTAAAAAAATTTACACCACACGACTGCACGGACGCAGGAGGTAGAGTAATGCATGGAGCAATTACCGAGAGGACACGGAGGTTCACAGAGAAAAGGGATCGTTTATTGAGAAATGCACTATCGATTTTAGTTTAGAGTCAAATATATCAGAATATAACTGGAAAAATGTCACGATGAAAATGCTTTGGCTAACAGATTTATGACCTAATCAAAATGTTTTCCTCTGTGAATCTCCGTGTCCTCTGTGGTTTAATTATTTTTATTTTAACAACTGCATACTTTGTTAATATTCGTTATACTTTTTTAAATAAAAACTTTAAAAGTTGAAAATCATTATGAAATATTCCCTTATAACATCACTGCTCGCTTTCTTAATCTCTTTTTTCTCTGTGCCAACGTTTGCAGAAGAAGGTGTCTGGGCTGATGTGAAACAGGATTATGGTGAATTTTATTCGGCCGATCGCTTAATTCGTATGGGGATAGTTTTTACTGGTGGTGCAATACTTGCCCACACGGATTTTGATCAAAATTTTCAGGATAGAAATAAATTTAATATTTTTTCAGTTGATGACTCTTTCAGTGTAAAACAATTTGGCGAAGGAAAATATTTAATTCCGCTTTCTCTTATTTCCGCTGGTATCAGCAGTTATTTAAACGATGGTTCGGAATTAACAGGAATCGGTAAATGGGGTGAGCGTACCGCTCGTGCATATTTTGTAGGTGGCCCAACAGTTTTAGCGACTCAATTACTCACCGGGGCATCACGCCCAAGTGAAGCGCCTTATAAATCCGACTGGAAACCTTTCAATGATGCTAATGGTGTTAGTGGCCATGCCTTCATCGGTTCAGTACCTTTTCTCACCATCGCCTACATGAATAAAGATAATGCTTTTATAAAATACAGTGCTTATGTCGCATCTACACTGTCTGCATTATCACGCATTAATGATGACCGGCACTATTTATCACAAGCCATTTTAGGCTGGTATCTGGGTTGGGAATCTGTTGATGCAGTTTATAGTGTAGATTCAAAAAGCAATAGCCTTGTACAGGTTCGGCCCACGGTGGGTGCTGATAGCTATGGCTTACAGATAAGTATGCAGTGGTAATATTATAGTTATATATTAATCATCATTTTTGTCCAGCTCGTTAACCTCAGATTTGACCCGGGCTTCTTCACTTTCTAATGTTTGTTTTAACTTATACATTTCATTTTTAACCCGCTGCTCCCCTTCTTTTTTACCACCTTCATACATTGAAGAGAACTCACCCATCATACTTTCAATGGTTTCTGTTGCATTAGTCAGGCGGGTTTCTAACGAGGAATTTTCCAGGCGCAAGCCTTCATTTTCTTTTCTTAATTGAAGTTCACGTGAATCTCTGTTTTTATCTGCAACCTGATGACCTTTTAAGGTTAAGAGTCGAACATAATCATTAAGCAGGGTATTGATATCGCTAATCGTTAACTTTAATCTTTTTGTATCTTTATTTATTGCGACATTAATTAAATGTTCATAGAGTTTTTTTTCTTTTCCAATTAATGAATCAACATTTGAATCTACTTTATTTTCTTCCAGTTCAAACTCATCAATAAAATGACTTGTTAATCTATCTCGGTGTTTAGGAATTATTGCTTTCGCATGTTCAATTAAATCACGCGTATCTCTTCCATCATGCTTTAATTTAATCAGGATATAAATCACCCAGCCAATTAAAACCAGAAGCAAAACCCCACCTAATTCAGCAAAAATGATTGTAAAACTTAGTAATGAATCGCTCATATGAATTTATAGCCTTCCATATAAAATTCTATTTTTCTGCATCACTTTCTTTCATTTCATCAGAAATTGATGCAGCTAATTTTTCTTTTCTGCGCTTCATAAATACGTAACCACCACCTAATACCAGAATAATAAGTAAATTACCTGCAACAATAGATATAATAATTAACGTCCAGTTAACGTCATCTTTTTCCGCATGTTTATCTTGTTTTTTTTCATCTTCTTTTTTATGTGACACATCTTCTTTCTTGTGATCAGTATGTTTCTTTTCTGGTTTTTCTGAATGCGATATATCCTTTTTAATTTTATGCTTATCAGCATGATGGTCTTTAACTGGTAAAGTCAATTTTTCAACCGTGTCATGTGCTGCAAGTACTTTTGTAAAGCTCACAGACATTGGTTTGCCATCTGCGCGTGTTGCTTCCAGCTTTAAAGCAACCTTAGTTTGATGATGTTTTTTATCAATATCGATTAACCAGCTGTCACCATGCTGCTTTAATTCATGCTGACTTTTATCTGCAAGAGTTATGTTTATTTTTACCGATTCAGGACGTAACAAATTAGAATACGGTGTCACCTTTACTTCATAGTTGTCATGTTTTTGCGTAATATTAACTTCAGCAGGTGTTGTATATACTTTAAACTGGTGTCGCACCTCTCGTTCAGCAGTTGGACTTTTCGCTTTTATAACAAGCTCATTTATACCTTCCTTAACTATCAAAGGTAATTGATATGAGCTTATATTTTTATCTTCTTCAGGACGAGACATCTGGTATAACCATTCACCGTGCCCGGCTATTGTTCGTTTAATAGTAAAATCAAATCTTGAAAGCAAGCGTTTATCACTCAATTGCTTACCATCTTCCTCTAATTGCGCATTAATATTAAACACATCATCCAGCATGATATAGCTGGGCAAATCATTCGTTTTTAATTTTAGGTTTGTAGCCACCACCACCCTGTTACTTTTATCAACAGGTGCTATTATTTTCCATTGTCCCGGTTGTGGTTTTTTAATCGTAATCAAATCAAAACCATTATCGCTAAACCATTTAAGACTTTCTTCGTGCGATTCTTTATTCCAGGATCTTTTACCCGGTGTCACAATAGTCGTCGGATGTGCTTTATCCTTGTTGAAAACTAACAATGTCATATCATTCACATTAGCATCAACATTAAAGCGATTATCTTTTAGTGGTAACGTATCAAGCTTCACTGACTGCTCAAGCATTTGTAAAAAAAGCTTTTGCAAATCATCAGCACTACTCACCTTTTTATATAAGCCATCACTATATGCGGATAATGTGCTTAATAAACTTTCATCAACATCATCTGATAAAGCAATGGTATGTATACGCACTTTCGCTTTTTCAAGCTGAGGTAAAATCTCTTTTAATATTCTTTTTCTTGAGGCTTTATTTAATTTACCATCCTTACTCACATCAACGTGACCATCAGTTAATAAGATAAGATTACGTTTGTAGCGCTTATCCGGTTTTTTCCAGTCAAAGCTGACCTTGCGCATAGCACTTTCAATGTTGGTATATAAACCAGCCGAACTTATTTTTTTTGATTGCTCGCGCGCCAGCTCTCGCCAGCTATCATTTACTGTTCCAATTTTGACTGCCATATTCACTTGTTTGCCAAAATTCCAGATTCCTGCGTGTGAACCTGCCGGAATCAAACCTGCTAACAAACGAATAGCTGGTCGTCTTAAATTTTTTGGATCCGTTTTTTTCATGCTGCCAGAAATATCGACCAGCACCCTGACATCAGCAATACGCGATTTTTTTATTGCACTTGCCGAGACGGCATTAATGAATGAAGTTGATAACAACAGTAAAAATAACGTAGTTAAATATTTATAATACACAGCATGATTCCTAAGCAAAAAGCCCGTTATATATCTAGAATAACGTCCTATGAAAAAAATACTTAAGGTTACGTCATGATTTATTCAGCAATAATTCGCTGAAAAATATTGTGTAATAAGGATTTACTCAACAAAAACGAAATCGCCTAAAGCAATTTTACAAAAGTGAGGCAAGCATGGAGTGCAGGAAAACCGTAATAAAAAAGGGGACACTTTTCAGTGTCCCCTTTTTCAGGAATAACTTAAAAATTTGGTGTTAACCAAAAAATATTACTGATAAAAAACTCAACCAGGAAATAGCAATCAAAGCGATGATTATTGCCATTGGAAAATTCTGAAAAGTAAACATATCTTTCATTTAGGGTGACCTCAAAATCTTATTTACGCGAAAACTATTTAAGCGAATTCTAATAGACTAACAAAACAACATCAAGCCGTTTAATCTTAAACTATCTTAGATTAGTTCGCTCAAGGCTAAATAGCGATATTTTCAACAATTTGGCACTGTTTTATTCACACTACAGCGAGAATAGCGTCTTATTTACTCTCTGAATCCGATGCTTTTTGAGCTTCGTCCGGGTTTCGACTGGGAATGCGAATATCGTCATCATCCATCAAAATACGGTGTGCTGGCCCTTCCATATCATCAAACTGACCCGTTTTCACCGCCCAGAGGAAGCCCCAAATCGCCACACCCAGCACAAATAAACCCAAGGGAATTAATAAATAAAGTATTTCCATGAGAGGGATTATACGCGGTATGGAGGAATGTAACTAATTCAAAATACTTCTTGAACCACAGAGGTCACAGGGGTACACAGAGGTTTTAAATTCTTATTTCTCTGTGAACCTCCGTGACCTCTGTGGTTCAATATTTTATGTTTTTAAATATCCACTGACTTGTTTAGGCGCAAGGCATTTAAGACCACAACCAACGAGCTGGCTGACATGCCAATTGCGGCCATCCAGGGTGCGATATAGCCCATTGATGCCAATGGTAAGGCTATGACATTGTAAATTAACGCCCAAGCGAGATTTTGGTGAACAATATTGACACTGCGCTGTGCCATTTTGATGGCATCCACTAAATGTGGCAGATGTTCTGATAGCAACACCATATCTGCACTGGCCTGCGCCAATTGCGTACCGCCTCCCATTGCGATTGATACTTGAGCGGCTGCAAGAACCGGGGCATCATTCACACCATCACCAATCATTGCCACAACTTCACCTTGTTGCTGTAATTCGTGAATCACAGCAAGTTTGTCTTCAGGCTTCATGCTATGGCGTGTAGTATCAATGCCAACCTGATCAGCGATATAGGATACCGCCGCTTCATTATCACCACTGACTAACCAGACATTTTTACCTAACGCTTTTAAGTCCCGCACTGACTCTGCAGCTTGCGATCGTAATACATCACTCAGGAAAAATACTGCTAATAATTTGTCTTCACTCGCGAGAAAAATCTCCGTTGCGTTTTCTGGACTGTCATTTAAGGCAGAAAAATCCTGCCATGAATTACCTTTTGCCGTTTTAATACTTGCTTCAATATAAGCGGCACAACCTAAATAATAACGACTACCTTTAATTATTCCTGTTACGCCCTGACCGGGTATCGCTTCAATCTCTTCAGCGACAGGTATCGATGCGCTTACTGCATTTTGTAAAAACACTTTCGCTACCGGATGCTCGGATCCTAATTCAAGCGCAGCAGCAATATTTAAACTTTGTTGTTCATTCAGTTCAGAAAACAATTTTGTTGATTCAAGCGCAAGACGGCCCTGGGTTAAAGTACCCGTTTTATCCAGCACCACATGGGTAACTTTGGCGAGTGTCTCTAATGCATGCCCGCGTGTTGTCAATACACCTAATCGGGTTAATGATCCTGTTGCTGCCGTCATCGCTGCCGGCGTAGCCAGTGATAATGCACAAGGGCAGGTCACAACTAATAAAGAAATAGCTATCCAGAATGCCTGATCAGGATCGTGTTGCCACCACCACAACGCAACCAGGCTCACCAGCACAAGTAAAAAACCAACGAAGTAGGCAGCAACCCTGTCGGCTGTTTTTGCAATGCTGGGTTTTTCCAGTTGTGCCCGATCTAATAAGCGCTGAATGGATGCAAGTACCGTATCTTCACCTACCTTTTGCACCTCAACCACTAATGGACTTTCAATATTAACCGTACCACCAATCACATTTTCACCGATTGCTTTTGCAATGGGATGACTTTCACCAGTCAGTAATGATTCATCAATACTGCTACGGCCTTCAACTATCACACTATCGGCGGGGATACTGTCACCAGGTTTTACCCGGACTTTATCTCCACAAGCCAGTTCTGTTACTGCGACGGTTTCATCGCCATCAGCTGTTACTCGGGTGGCCATTGCCGGTAAAAGTTTTACCAGCTCTTCTGCTGCCTGACCGGCTTTTTGTCGCGCACCCATTTCAAGAAAACGACCTGCCAGTAAGAAAAAAGTAAACATGGTGACCGAGTCAAAATAAATTTCGCCACTTCGAGTGACTGTTGCCCAACAACTTGCGGCATAGGCTAAACCAATGGCTAAAGATACTGGCACATCCATTCCCAGTTGATGAACCTTAAGATCGCGCCAGGCAGAGCTAAAAAAAGATCGGGCTGAATAAAAAACCACGGGTGTTGCAATAAGCAAACTGACCCAGCGCATAAAGTTCTCAAGCCCCGAATCCATTCCGGAATAATCACCGGCATAAAGGGCCACCGCGAGCATCATCACTTGTATCGCACCCAAACCGGCAACCGCTAAACGCTTTAATGCATTAGATCGTTCTTTTTTATAAACAGCTTCTTGCCTGCCAGCATCAAACGGATGCGCAAGATAACCAATAGAAGCAATCGCCTGTAAAATATCACTTAATTGAATCTGGGTATCATCCCAGCGCACACGTGCCCGATGCGTTGAATAATTCACACTAAACTCAACCACACCCGGTAATGCATTAATATGTCGTTCGTTTAACCATACGCATGCAGCACAAACGATTCCTTCAAGAATTAAGGATGCTTGTTTCAGATTGTTTTCATCTGTACTTACAAATGTTTTTTGGAGTTCTGGTTTATCGTATAAGGTGAGCTCTTGCAGAACTTCAGGAACTGCTGCACGTGCAGTGGGAGTGGTATCGGTACGATAGGTATAAAAACTGGTAAGGCCACCATCAACAATCGCTTTTGCTACCGCCTGACAACCCGGGCAACACATAGCCTGCTCTTTACCTTCGATAGAAACAAAGTATGAACTGTTTTTAGGGACAGGCAGGCTGCAATGAAAGCAGTTTTCTTCTTGATCACCTGTCATACATAGCCCCATTAAATGCTGATAATTGAACCGCCAAGGCGCCAAGAACGCCAAGGTACAAAATTATTAAAAACTTGATGTCTCTGATAATTTGGCAGTTAATAATTTTTAAAGTTAAATAACTATAAATTAGACTGCGACAAAGCATAACGTCTTTAAAAACTTGGCGTTCTTGGCGCCTTGGCGGTTAATATTTTATTTTGTTATATCGTATTCTTTAATAACTGTTTTAGCACGTACTTCGTGATCATCCGAGCCTTTATGGATTTTTAAAATTAAATCCCAGTTACCCGGTTCTGTTAAAATGATACTTTGCTGATATACACCAGGTTCGATTTCCTGCATAACAAAATTCATATCCATTTTACTATCAGCAGGTCGTAAAAACTTGCCGCTAATTTCGGCTTTACTCACAACTTGCTGTTTATTTGTTTTGATTTCAACTCTGAATATAGCAGGTTTGTTTACCACTGCTTCGCCTAACCAACCCTTACGAATAGTCCAGTCACGCAACTTCTGCGCTTCAAAACGTTTAAGGTAATCATTATATTGATTTTGTTTTTGGTGATAGTCATGACTCACTGTGCCTGGGAAACGTGAACTCACTTTTCGGCCTGACTTCGGTTCAGGCAACAATAGTTTAGCTATATTTGTATCCATTCCTTTTGTCGCAAACATAATAAAGAAAGAATCCATGATGATCAGCACAACAAAAAACGTCACTATTGCTGCAGGTGCCCAGTGAAAACCAAAGCCTTCCTTTCCTGCTTGTCGACGTGCATCTCGTTGTGAAGTGATAATAGCTAATACATAAACACTAACAAGATAAAGTGCGATATGAATAGCAAAAACATCAGCACCCGGCCAGGTGAAAATTGAAACAGGAACATAGGTACCGGTTACGGCAAAAGCCATAACAGTCGCAACCATTTTTCCTGACATATTTGTTGTTTGATATAGCAATATAAAAATCGCTGCAATAACAAAAACGCCACCTAATAATGTTACTAATATATTTGTCACTCGTTCTTATTTCCTGTTAATCACTTAATTAATTGTTTTTCCGGAACATAAAAAACATTTTGCTGAACCACTTTTCGTTTAACTTTGCTATCAATTGAATTAATCACAAAATTAAACTTTGTGTTGCTTCTTGATACATCAACCGGTGAAACCCTAACTTTTGCTATTAATTTAACACTATGTTCGGCAGACAGTTTTATTTCACTAAATTTACCCATATCTAATTCGGCATCTTTAATACCTTCGATAGATATTCTATATTTAACTGGCTTGTTGGTTTTATTATTTATTTTTATATCATAGCGATTTTGTACTCGACCATCTGACAAGGTTACTGATAATGGCTGGCGTATTTGTTGTACCAGCATTTCAATATCACTCTGTGTCGCAATACTCCAGACTAACAATATAATCGTTGCAACTAAAGTAACTGCATAACCAATATTTTTTGCCTTGAAGAAATGTGTTTTTTTACCTTCAAGCGCATGCTCAGAAGAATATCTAATTAAGCCTGTAGGGAACTTAATTGATGTCATAATGGTATTACAGGCATCAATACATAAAGCACATGAAGTACATTGATATTGCATACCATTTCTGATATCGATACCTGTTGGGCAAACCTGCACACAATAGCCACAATCAATACAATCACCCACTGATGCGTTATCACGTTCAGCAGAAGTCATTATACCTTTGGCAGGTTTTTTTCGACCCGTTTCTCTTTCACCACGTTTTTCATCATAAGCAACGATCAAAGTATCTGAATCAAACATGACCGCCTGAAAACGAGCATAAGGACACATATATGTACAGACCTGTTCACGGGCTAAACCAGCCATAACATACGTCGTTATAGTCAAAAACAATGTTGTTGCATAAGCTGCAAATGGTGCATGTCCCGTCAGCATTTGCAGCAGAAGCTCAGGCGCATCGCCCCAGTAAAGCGTGAAAGATAATCCAGTCAATAATGAAACTAAAACCCAGAGAAAATGAGTTAAAGTCATTTTGATCATTTTTTCATTAGACCAGGGAGCCTGTGAAAGTTTTATACGTGCATTACGTTCACCTTGTACAAGACGTTCAATAAACACAAAAACATCTGTCCACAAAGTCTGAAAGCAAAAATATCCGCAAAAGACACGACCAGCGAGACCGGTCACAAAGAAAAGTAAAAATGCGGCTATTACCAGCAGACCAGCTAGCCAGAAAATATCCTGTGCATAAACAACCAGATCAAATATATAAAAACGCCTGCCTTCAATATCAAATAAAATAGCCTGATTAGATCCTGCTTCCCGTTCCCATCGCAACCAGGGTAATAAAAAGTAAACTGCATAGGCAAGAACAAGAATTCCCGTTTTAATCGAGCGATATCGACCCTTAACAGAGCGTGGAAATATCTCTATCCTTTCCTGAAATGATACCTCTGGCATAGCGATAGCTAACCTGTAATGCCCATTAGATTTTTCATCATATAAACCTTTTTCCAGATACTAAAAAGAGGATGTATATATAAACACACATCCTCTAATTAAATTTCGCTGTCTTTGCGGTGAGTCTTTAGCTGCGAGTAAAACATGGCAGTCTAGCGAAGCAATCTCAAGTTAAATTCATTAAATATGAGATTACTTCAGTCACTTTGTTCCATCGCAATGACATGTAAATTAAAGTAATGACTAATTACTTGCACTCAACTGATGTACGTAATATGTCAGCATCTTAATTTCAGTTGCCGATAAACGTTCTTTCCATGCCGGCATTTGACGTGTTTTACCATTCTTAACAGTATCCATAACTGCAGCTTTCTTAGCTTCTGCTGTATCCGCACCAGCGACATCTGCTATTGTCCAGATTTTATCAGTCAGGTTAGCTGAACCCATAACAGGGTTACCTTTTGCATCCGCACCATGACATGCAGTACAACCGCCCGCTGTAGTAAATACAGCTTTACCACGTTTTGTGGCAGCAGAATCAACTTCATTTCCTGACAAACTTAAAACATATTCTGCAACATCTGATGTTTGCTTATCAGTTAAACGACCTTTGAATGCAGGCATTGAACCATTACGGCCGTTAGTAATAGATTCCTGAATTTTACTGAAACTACCACCCCATAACCATGCATCATCTAACAAGTTAGGATAGAAACCTATTACACCATCACCACCTGTCTGATGACAAGCAGCACAGTTATCAGCAAAAAGAACTTTTGCCATTGAG
>DAOVYB010000079.1 GCA_030635835.1 Gammaproteobacteria bacterium | reverse complement strand
AGCATGAGTTGATTTGCTGATGTGTCAGTTAAGCGGATTGAATCATTTAGTCTATCCAACAAACCATATAATGACTTCAAGTCTACCTGTCCTGCTAATTTCTGCAAGTTCTCAGCGTAATCAGTGTTAACCATACTTTCAATATGTGCGCCCTGCAAGTTTCTCAGCATGTCCATTAACCAGCTGTTAACCCAGTTTAACGGCATATTATTAACGATCTTTAGCCCGTCTTTTACCCACATCGCAGCACTTTCTAAAGCATCAACATTACCACTGGCAAGTTCCTGCCAGTTTTGGAAGAGTTTATCACGTATCTGTAACCCTTCATCTTCAGCCATAGCACATGCAGCTAATGGAGCTCCTCCGCTTAATTTTAGCAAGAGCTCAGCATTATCCACTTTTTGCTGGATTAACCACGATAAGCTCTGCTCATGTGACGGTATTTCAAAACGAACCATTTGCGTACGGCTACGTATTGTCGCCATCAATTTAGAGGGCTTATCCGATATAAGAATTAAAATGGTATTTTGTGGTGGTTCTTCAAGTGTTTTAAGTAAACTATTACTGGCATTAATATTTAAGGCATCCGCAGGTGAAATAACGATAACGCGATAACCCTGACCATGGCTGGTTAAAGATAATTTTTGAATTAATTCACGTACCTGGTCAACTTTTATTGCCTTACCTTCTTCTTCCGGGCTTAATTCAAGTAAATCCGGATTCGAATCCGCTTTAACTAAAAGACAGGATTTACATTCACCGCAGGCTTTATCAACCAATGGTTGTTCGCAAATTAACCAATGCGCAAAGTTAATCGCAAATGCTTTTTTACCGGTTCCGCTAGCACCGTGAAATAATAAACCATGTGCCAGTCGCTTATTATGCTGGCTATCTGTTAGCTTTTGCCAGTTTGATGTTTGCCATGTATATATTGGTAACATTAAATTAAACCATTTTTTCCAGAACGGTTTGAATAGATTGTTGTACATCAGCAATAGTTGAAGATGCATCAATTACCCGATAGCGTTGTGGTTGTTCTGCTGCACGAGATAAGTAGGTATCGCGTACTTTATTGAAAAAGTCATGTTTTTCAAGCTCAAAACGATCAGGTTCACTTCGTTTACCCGCTCTTTCAAGACCAACATCTACCGGTAAATCCAGTATTAAAGTCATATCGGGTCTGAGATCGCCTTGCACCCATTGTTCTAATTGGGCAATACGAGAGATATCAATACCACGTCCTCCGCCCTGATAGGCATAAGTAGCATCGGTAAAGCGATCGCACAACACCCACTTGCCAGCACCTAAAGCAGGTTGAATAACTTGCTGTATATGTTGTGCACGTGCAGCAAACATTAAAAGTAACTCAGTGTCATCACACATTGATTGTTCTTTAGCATCTAACAGAACATTGCGTAGCTTCTCGCCTAACTCAGTTCCACCAGGCTCTCGTGTTACAACAATTTCTTTGCCTGCTTCTTTCAGCCAGGTTTCAATAAATGCCATATTGGTACTTTTACCAACCCCTTCGGTACCTTCAACGGTAATAAAAAGCCCTTTAGTCGCTGATTTATTCATAGCTTAATCTTTAATTTTATTTTTATGTTTGTAAGAAGAAAAAGAACGCGCCCGGCCTTTTAACTGATATTTAATGACGGCATTATTATGTTCTCGTAATGTAGCAGAAAAGACATGACTACCATCACCTCGTGCAACAAAATATAAGGCCTCAGTTTCTGCTGGATGCAATGCAGCATAAATTGCTTTTCGCCCAGCTAAAGCAATAGGTGTTGGTGGTAAACCAAAACGTCGGTAAGTATTATAAGGGGTATCACGCAGCAAATCACGTTTACGCAAATTACCTTTAAACTTATCACCCATACCATAAATAACAGTAGGGTCGGTTTGTAGACGCATACGTTTATCCAATCTTTTTAAAAATACACCTGATATTAATTCTCTCTCACTTGCCTGTCCTGTTTCCTTTTCGACAATTGAAGCCATAATTAAAGCCTCATAAGAATTTTTATAAATTAAACCGACAGCACGATTATTCCATTCCTGTTCTAAAACAGTTTGCAGTGATAAATGTGCCCTTTTCAAAAAGTCCAAATCACTAAGTTGTTTAGGAAAGTGATAGGTGTCAGGTAAGAACTGTCCTTCATGATGCAAACCCTGCAAACCCAGTTTATTCATGATTTCTTTTTCAGAAAGATTTAAAATAGTATGTTTTATTTGCGGGTGATTATTAATGGCTTCAAGTAACTGCTTAAAAGACCAGCCTTCAATAATTGTTAAAGAGTATTGAATGACTTTACCGCGAAAAATATGGTTAAGAAAATCTTTTGTGGTTAAATCAGAGGTTAAAAGATAATCGCCTGTTTTCATTTTATTCGCCAGGCCATTTAAACGTGCATACCAAAGCAAATAGCGTGGATGTTGAATAATCTCTTTGTTCGCTAAATCATAAACTACCGCTGAAAGTGAAGTGCCTGACTTAATCGAATAAGTTACAGTATCAGCTTGCAGATTTAACTTATTATCAAGTGCTTGTTGATATGAGCTCCATAGCCAAACAAATAAAGCTAAAAAAGTAAAAACACCGGCTATTATTATTTTTTTCATTTCCAACCTAATTTATTAACTTCATCTTGAAGTGATTTTGTAACTTTACCAACCCGGGTAAATTGCGTTTTGTCTATTCGCCTGATTGGCCAAATTCCAAATAAACTGTTCGTTAAAAAGAGTTCATCAGCTAACTCTAACTCATATTTAGTAAATGTTTTTTCATAAACCGCCAGACCTTGTTGTTTTGCGAGTTTTACAATTATTTTACGCATAACACCAGAAACACCACATAAAGATAATTCTGGTGTAAAAATCATATTGTCCTTTACCGCGAATATATTGCTCATGGTGCCATCAACAACGTGCCCTTCTGCAGTTAACATTAACCCTTCCTGAAACTCATCAGAATGCCATTCGTTTCTGGCTAATACTTGTTCAAGACGATTGAGATGTTTGATCCCTGCAAGTGTTTTATTTTCCGATAATGTCGTTTCACAATAGCAAACCTTAACACCTTGAGTTTGATTTTTTTCTGGATAATCAGGCCATGTAGATGATGATAGAATACGAGTTACATTTTGCTTTTCTGAATACAAGTAACCTCTTGCACCTTCGCCACGAGTAATCATTAATTTTATAACAAATTTGTCTTCTGTATTATTTTCACATAAGTCAGCGATTTCTTTTTCTATCGTTGTTTTATCAGGTAACGAGATCGAAAGTTTCTCACAGCCTTTGGTTAACCTTTCCCAGTGATCGCTCCAAAAGAATATATTACCATCTCGTACCGCCATGGTTTCAAATAAACCATCACCATATTGCAGGCCACGATCAAAAATACTAATCGTTTCTTTTTCTTCACCGTTTATAAGATTATTTGTCATCTTCGTATCCCTACTGTAACGCAAGTAAAAGCCCTCTGGCTTTATGTCGTGTTTCTTCCAGCTCAGATTGAGCGACTGAATCAGCAACCAACCCTGCTCCGGCACGAAAATACAGTGTATTATTTTCCAGCGTTATTGTTCTAATTAAAATATTTATATCCATATCACCATTATGATTCAAATAGCCCATTGAGCCTGTATAAGCACCACGTGCTTCGAGTTCAAGCTCTGAAATTATCTCCATACATCGTACTTTAGGGCAGCCAGTTATCGTGCCACCGGGGAAAACCGCCTTTATAACCTCTCCGGGTAATATATTGTCTCTTAACTGACCTCGGACATTTGAAACTATGTGATGAACATGTGCATAAGACTCTAACGTCATGAGCTCATCAACTTTAATTGATCCGGGTTTACATATGCGGCCTAAATCATTGCGCTCAAGGTCAATCAGCATGATATGTTCTGCCCGTTCCTTGGGATGAGCAATAAGTTCAGATTTTAAGGCTTCATCTTTTACTTTATCATCTTCGCGACGTCGGGTTCCGGCGATAGGTCGTGTTTCAGCAATGCTGTTTTTAACTTTAATTAAACGTTCTGGTGATGAACTGATAATAGAAAAATTATTGTGAACAGCTAATCCTGCAAAAGGTGCCGGATTAGTTTGTCGTAATTGCCGATAAATATTCGCAGGGTTAATGCCTTCTTTCGTTGCTTTTACCTTCCAAAGTCGAGAGAGATTAGCCTGAAAAATATCGCCATCAACAATATACTGCTTGACTTTTTTTATGGATTTCAGGTATTGAGTTTCATCTTCTTCTTTAATTGTATTTAGTTCGAGTACCGCTTTAGGGACTTGTACATCTGACTGCACGCAATCTTGTTGTAACTGTTCAATATAATTAAATTGTTCTTCGCAGATAATATATGTGCAATCTTGCTGATGGTCATAAATTATTGCTGCTGGTATACGTGTGGCATAAGCAATTGGCGTTGATGATTTTTTTAATTTAAGTTGAGGTTCCACCTGTTTTGCTAACTCGTAACCAAGGTATAAAAACCAACCTCCTGAAAACGGTAGTGTTTCACATTTAATTGATTTTTCACGTTTGTTTTTCCACCAGTGACTTAGATTCACCAGAAAATCATTACCTGTAATTTCATCATATCCGCTTAACTTTTCTTCATTTGATAGGATTAGCGTTTCTTGAGGGAATGCAAAAAGAATATCAAAACGTGACGAACAAGCTTTATCAGTTTTATGCTCAATTGAAGATGCAACACTTTCGAGCAAAAAAGGATAATGTTGCGGATTAGATTGATGCAGAGCCAGCAAATCTTTCTGGCCCTGCAGTTGATGTATTTTCAGCCCTTGAGATTTAAAAGATTTAGAAGGCTGCATAATTAACCTGAGCTGAAAATAAACTTAATTCTATGCTTCACGATAATAAATATTCTTTTACTATCACCGCGTTGGGCTCGTAGTGCCCCACAATAAAAATAAAATATGAGGGTAGAAGCCCAACCTACATCTAAAAGAAGTAACTAATTTATAAAAAAAACTTGGCGTTCACTGCACTTAATGAACCGCTTCGCGCTACGTCAGTATTACCCTAACCTGCTGCGCACTTTCTGGCATCGTCTTGGCGGTTAAATCATTTAGAAGTTAAACCTTACGGAAAACTAAGGTGCCATTAGTGCCACCAAAACCAAATGAATTTGAAACAGCGACATCAATTTTCATTTCTTGTGGTGTATCAGGTACAAAATTTAAATCACATCCTTCGTCTACATTAAAGATGTTTATAGTTGGCGGAGCAACCTGATCTTTAATAGCAAGTACGGAGAAAATAGCTTCTATACCACCTGCAGCACCGAGCAAATGCCCTGTCATTGACTTTGTTGAACTCATCGCTAACTTATTAGCATGATCGCCAAAGGTCAGTTTAGCGGCTTGTACTTCTACAATATCACCTGCAGGAGTTGAAGTACCATGCGCATTAACATAATCGACTTCATCAGGGTTAATGCCTGCATCATTAATAGCATTGTTCATACAGCGACTTGCACCTTCACCACCAACGGAAGGCGTAGTCATATGATATGCATCACCACTCATGCCAAAACCTAAAACTTCAGCATAAATTGTTGCGCCACGTGCTTTTGCATGTTCATATTCTTCGATGACCATAACGCCGGCACCATCACCCAGAACAAATCCATCACGGTCTTTATCCCATGGACGACTGGCTGTTGCTGGATCATCATTACGTGCGGATAACGCACGCGCAGCAGCAAAACCACCTAAACCTAAAATAGTGGTCGCATTTTCAGCACCACCTGTAATCATGACATCCGCATCGCCATGCTCAATCATACGAGCTGCATCACCAATACTGTGTGTTGCAGTTGCACATGCTGTTGTGATTGCATAGTTAGGGCCTTTAAAGCCATAGCGAATAGATAAGTTACCTGAAATCATATTGATGATTGCAGCAGGAATTAAGAATGGAGAAAGCTTACGAGGGCCACCCTTAGAGTATTTTTCATAGTTCGATTCAATATAACCCAAACCACCAATACCAGAACCAATTGAAACACCAATACGATATGCATTCTCTTCTGTTACTTCTAGACCAGAATCTTCAATCGCTTCAATTGCAGCAGCGATACCGTAATGAATAAATGAATCCATTTTACGCGCATCTTTTGCAGGCATAATTGTTGTAACATCAAAGTTTTTAACAGATGCACTAAACGTTGTTGCGAAAGCGGAGGCATCAAAAGAGCTAATAGTTTCAACACCACTTTTACCAGCAAGAATATTCTTCCAGCTTTCTTCAACTGAATTGCCAACGGGAGAAAGCATTCCCATACCTGTTACAACCACACGACGCTTAGACATTATCAATACTCAATATTATTAAATTTGTTCTTTAACTATTTT
>DAOVYB010000083.1 GCA_030635835.1 Gammaproteobacteria bacterium | reverse complement strand
AGATCATTTGGAAGATATTGTAAAAATACGCACTGAAGAGTTAACCGCTGAAAAATCAAACGCAGATAAAGCTAACAAAGCAAAGTCAGAATTTCTGACAAAGATGAGTCATGAATTACGAACACCATTGAATGCCATTCTTGGTTTTAGCCAATTGCTAAAAATTGATGATTCTGAAAATAAAAAAGTATCCGATAACGCGGATGAAATTATTTCAGCAGGTGATTACATGCTCTCTTTAATTAATGAAATTCTGGATTTAGCAGCAATAGAATCCGGTAAAGCTGAACTAAATCTAGAAACTGTCTCATGCAGGGAAATATTAAACCTTAGTTTGGATATTGTTTCTCCTCTCGCCAACAAGAAAAATATAACTATAAACCTAAATGGTATATCAGAATGTCATGTTATGGCTGATAGCAAAAGACTACAGCAAGCTTGTATAAATTTGCTGAGTAACGCCATTAAATATAATAAAACAGATGGAACGATAAATATTACACTTGAAAAAAATAATCAGAATCAATGTAAATTTAGTATTAAAGATTCTGGTATAGGTATAAAGCCTGAATTTTATAACCGGGTATTCCAACCGTTTGCACGTGATAGATCTAATACTAATGTAGTTGAAGGAACAGGTGTTGGGCTTGTTATAACAAAACATTTGATCGAACAAATGCAGGGGGAAATCGGCTTTAACAGTGAGTATGGTATAGGTACTGAATTCTGGGTAACGTTGCCAGCACTGGAAGCCTGATAAATCTCATTATTCTTTTACTGTTTTTATTTTACTTGCTGCTTCTTTTGCTCGTTTACGAGCGTCATCAACATCATTTCCATAAGCTAATGCAACCCCCATGCGGCGTTTTTTAAATGCTTCAGGCTTACCAAATAAACGAATATCTGTTTGCGGTACAGCTAATGCTTTTTCTATTCCTTCAAAAACAATACCTTTCTCATCCATTTGTCCATAAATCACCGCACTTGCACCAGGCTCACGTAAAGCTGTTGATACAGGTAAACCTAAAATTGCGCGCGCATGCAATTCAAATTCATTTTGATATTGTGTGGCCATGGTTGCCATACCAGTATCATGCGGACGTGGACTCACTTCATTAAACCAGACATCATCCCCTTTAATAAATAACTCAACACCAAATAAACCGCGACCACCTAAATTACTGGTTACCGTTTTAGCAATATCTTGTGATTTTCGTTTTGCTACTTCACTCATGGCTTGTGGTTGCCAGCTTTCAACGTAATCTCCCCCTACCTGAATATGCCCTATGGGTTCACAAAAATGAGTTTCAATTTCGCCTTGTTCATTTAATGCACGAACCGTTAACAAGGTGATCTCATAATCAAACTTAATCATTTCTTCAACAATCACGCGGCCACGATCAACACGCCCACCGCTCTTGGCATAGTCCCAGGCAGTTTTAATATCAGCTTCTGCTTTTATTGTTGACTGACCTTTACCTGAAGATGACATCACTGGTTTTACAATACAGGGATAACCTACTCCGCTTTCAATAGCTTGTTTTATTTCATCCATACTTTCTGCAAAAGCATATTTTGATGTGGGTATGCTTAATTCTTCTGCAGCCAGACAACGAATACCTTCTCTATTCATTGTAAGTTGAGTCGCACGTGCTTTAGGAATAACTTCAGCTAAACCTTGTTTTTCTATTTGCGCCAGCATACCAGTATCAAGCGCTTCAATTTCAGGCACAATTAAATCCGGCTTTTCTTTTTTCACTAATTCAATCAATGCATCGCCATCAGCCATGTTAATCGTATAAGCACGATGAGCAACCTGATGTCCTGGTGCATTGGCATAACGATCTACCGCAATCACTTCTACCCCTAAGCGTTGTAGCGCAATAATCACTTCTTTGCCTAGCTCACCTGAGCCTAATAACATGACACGTTTTGCATTTGCCGTGAGTGGTGTACCTATTTTCATTTTATTCGCCTATCTAAAATTTGCTTATATAATATGTCCGCATCTAATTTGAGTCCAGAAAATATAGCCACGAAGGGCACGAAGAACACCAAGAAAAAGATTTAAACACTGGGCACATGTTTTTTTGTAGCACGGATGCAATGAAGCGAAATCCGGGGTAGCAGTGTCATGTTATCCCGGATTTCGCTTCGCTGCATCCGTGCTACATTTTTTTATGTCTGTAAGATTATCTTGGTGTTCTTCGTGCCCTTCGTGGCTATTACTTCTTCTTATATAGCGGACAAACAGTTAAAACTGCCTTACAATAGATAAAAATCGTATAGTTACAAGGATTATCACGTGAAGCTCAGTGTAGAAGAATTCAAAAATTGGCAACATAAAAGCATCACCCTGCTGGGAATGTCAGGAGTGGGTAAAACCCGCCTATCAAATATGCTTCCAACAGATGAGTGGTTTCATTTTTCAGGTGACTATCGCATTGGTACTCATTACCTTGATGAACCTATTCTGGACAATATAAAAAAACAGGCTATGCAAGTACCTTTCTTGCGAGATTTACTGCGCTTGGATTCTATTCATATACTAAACAATATTAGCGTCAATAATCTTCAACCAGTATCCAGCTTTCTTGGCAAACTGGGTGATCCAGAAAAAGGTGGTTTGCAATTAGATGAATTTAAACGTCGCCAGGAACTGCATCGTCAAGCAGAAATTGCAACTATGCGTGATGTGCCATCATTTATTAAAAAAGCACAGGAACTTTATGATTATAAACATTTCATAAATGATGCTGGTGGTAGTGTTTGTGAACTCGATGATGAAGAAACGCTTGAAGTTCTTGCGGAACACACTTTAATTCTTTACATTAAAGCCACCAAGAAAAATGAAAAATCATTGATTCAACGTGCAGAGTTTGATCCTAAGCCCTTATATTATCGCGAAGCCTTTCTTGATGAGCAGCTTGCGATTTATATGAAAGAAAATAGTATCGAATATATTGCAATGATTGATCCCGATGAATTTGTTCGTTGGATTTTTCCAAAGTTATTCTACTCTCGCATCCCGCGTTATGATGCGATTGCAGAAAAATATGGTTATACCATTACCACTGATGAATTATCGAAGGTAACTAACAAAGATGAACTCATGGTGTTAATTGAGAAAGCCATTGAAAGACAAAGTTAAGGCAATTATTCTGTTGGGTTCGTCGCGTTGCTCCTTAACCCAACCTACTGTTTAAAAAAACAAGTATTTATAACGGAAAAAAATATGCCACTGGTTGCTAATTCATCATTACCGACATTTGAACGCCTTAAACAAGAAGGCGAAATGGTTTTAAACCGAGACAATGCGGTTAAACAAGATATTCGTGAACTACATATCGGCTTACTCAATATGATGCCTGATGCCGCCCTGGCGGCAACCGAGCGTCAGTTTTTCCGTTTAGTCGGTGAAAGTAATTCTATCGCACAATTTTACATGCACCCTTTTACCCTGAGTGAATTACCACGCGGTGATAAAGGTCGTGCGCATGTCGAAGAGTTCTATGAGTCCTTTGAACAAATCAAAGAACAAGGGCTTGATGCACTCATTATTACTGGAGCTCATGTTGCTGGCTCTGAACTTTCAGAAGAACCTTTTTGGCAACCTCTAATTGAAGTAATTGACTGGGCCTACGAAAATGTTACATCAACACTTTGTTCCTGTTTAGCGACCCATGCTGTGCTGGAATTTCGCTATCAGCAAAAAAGACGTCCACTAGGATTTAAACGCTGGGGTGTTTACTCACACCATGTAACCAATCGTAGTCATCCATTAGTTAATGGTGTTAACACTCGTTTTGATGTGCCCCATTCTCGTTATAACCAAGTTAACCACTCTCAATTTGAAGACTCAGGCTTGCATATTTTAGCAGGAAGTAAAGAGGCGGATGTGCATCTCGCAGTAAGTGAAGATCAATTTCGCTTAGTCTTTTTTCAGGGACATCCTGAATATGACATTATTAGTTTATTAAAAGAATATAAACGTGAAGTTAAACATTTTATTAATAATGAACGCGATGATTACCCACCCTTTCCAGAAAATTATTTCTCATTACAGGCACAAGCGGTATTAAATGAATATAAGACTGAGGTTATCGAAGCAAAACAAAATAAAAGTGAACTACCTGAATTTCCTGAAGAATTGATCAGTAGCAAACTTGATAACACATGGCACGATACGGCTGAAGCAATTCTGAATAACTGGATTGGCAAAGTTTATCAGGTTACTAATATCGAACGGAAAAAAGCCTTTCAGGATGGAGTAGATCCGAAGAATCCATTAAATTTGGAATAAAGCAGCCATTGCGACGACTGCACGGACGCAGGAGGTACGAGCCCACGGATGAGCGAAGGTAGAACAATGCAGGAGCAATTGTCGAGAGTAACGCAGGAGCAGTTACCGAGGAAATACTGAAAAAATATTTTCAGTACTGACGTGGCAATCTCACCGTTAGACACATTATCCATGAGATTGCTTCGTCGTACCTCCTCGCAATGACAGAAAATTTCTTAAGTTTGCCTACATTTGTCCGATATACTTAGTAGAGTTAATCAAATAAGGATGAGTAACTGTCATGTTACATTTTATTGGACGAAATGCGTGGTTGCTCTGGTGCTGGATTGAACTCAGCATTTTCACACTTTTTCTTTATGCCTTAGCCTGGTTACCTCGTACACTCACTAAATCATTCTATTCAAAATTATTTTATATCTGGTGCCGTTTTTTTACTCGTGCACTTGGAGTGGACTTACGTCTTCACCAGAAGAATAAAAAAGAACTTCCAAAACAATATATTTTAGTGGCAAATCATCCTTCTGCTTTTGAAGATATTGGCGTTCCCGCATTATTTGATGTTCATCCCCTTGCAAAGATGGGGGTTAGAAAATGGTTTCCACTTGGAAAAATAAGTGAAGCTGCCGGAACAATGTTTGTTAAACGCGATAATAAAGAATCACGCAATGCGGTTGTTGATCAAATAATCGAAAAACTAAACCAGGGTGAAAATGTTGTCATATTTCCTGAAGGAGGATGCAAGGGCCGTCGCATATTTGAAACGTTTCAATATGGTGCTTTTGATATTTCCATTAGAACAGGTATTCCAATCCTGCCGGTATTTTTACATTATGAAGCACAAGATCGATTTGAATGGCGAGATCCACAGATTTTAATTGATAAATTTTGGCATTTTATGACCAGCCAAAATAATAAAGCAAACTATTATGTTTATGATGCAATTAATCCTGAGGACTTTAAAGATAAAAAAGAATACTCAGACTTTGTACTTAATAAATTTCTTGAATGGCAAAAACGTTACTTTGATTAATAATACTATTTATTATAAAACACCACTGTTATCCAACTTTAGACCAAAAAGTACATGCTTTTTGTAAATAGACTGAAGAAAATTCAGTTGAGATAACCAGGCATCTTAATGATAAAAGTAAATTCTACTTTATACAAAACCCAGTATTTATGGTTAAGTATGATGTTTAGTGTCATATTTCCTATGTTTCTTGGGTTTGTTTTAAGTAGTAATTTTTCTGACTGGCGTTGGATTCACTATCCATTCCATTCAGCAGTAGAGAGCGTTAGTTCTTTAAGCGCATTGTTTATTGCCACGCTGATGGTATTAATGGTTCGTCATAATAATTTGCCTCGACACTATATCTGGGTTGCTTGTGCTTTGATTATTATGGGACTACTAGATGGATTCCACGCTGTTCTTCATGCGGGCATATCTTTTGTTTGGCTTCATAGTGTTGCAACAATGCTAGGTGGGTTAACATTCTCAGCTATATGGTCTTCTGAAACATGGCTTACAGCCAAACGTCAAAATCTATTAATAATATTATTTATCTCAACTAGTATAATAATAGGTTTATTCTCAATTTCTTTTCCACACATCTTACCTGATATGATTATTCAAGGTAAATTCAGTTCATTAGCAAAAATTTTAAATATCTCAGGTGGTATTGGCTTTCTAATTGGAAGCTCTTATT
>DAOVYB010000091.1 GCA_030635835.1 Gammaproteobacteria bacterium | reverse complement strand
TGCGTGCAACGGGTGATCGCGAGGTACCGGCTGATCAGGTTGGTGGTTGGGTAATGGATGAGTTACGTGATTTAGATCAGGTTGCTTATGTACGCTTTGGTTCTGTTTATCGAAGCTTTGAAGAGGTGAATGCGTTTGCAGAATATATAGAAAAACACAAACAAGGGGCAGCTCCAGAAGTTAAGCGCCAGCAAAAATCATTATTACCCGAGGATGATTAATGTCATTTTCTGCTGCTGATCATAAGTTTATGTCACGTGCATTGTATCTGGCAAAAAAAGGTATATACACCACGGCACCAAACCCCAATGTGGGATGTGTTTTGGTAAAAGACGGTAAAGTTATTGGTGAAGGCTGGCATGAAAAAGCAGGTGAAGCGCATGCAGAAATTAATGCCTTAAAGCAAGCAGGTAACAAAGCAGAAAATGCAACTGCATATGTTACGTTAGAACCTTGTTGCCATCAGGGTAAAACGCCACCTTGTACAGATGCGTTGATCAAAGCAAAAGTTACACGTGTTGTCGCAGCAATGATTGATCCTCATTCAAAAGTCGCGGGGCAAGGTTTAAAGCAACTTGAATCAGCGGGTATACAGGTTGAGTATGGTTTGCTGGAAGAGCAAGCGAGAGAATTAAATTCAGGTTTTATTAAACGTATGCAAAAACGTTTACCTTATGTGCGTTGTAAGTTGGCCATGAGTCTGGATGGCAGAACGGCGATGGCGTCAGGTGAAAGCAAATGGATAACATCATCTGCTGCGCGTGAAGATGTACAACGTTTGCGTGCGAAAAGTTCAGCTATTTTAACCGGTGTTGGAACGGTATTAGCTGATGACCCATCTATGACTGTGAGATTGGATGGTATTAATAGTCGGCAACCTATTAGAGTCGTTGTTGATACTAATTTAAGCATGCCGGTAAATGCGAAAATGTTAAAAGAGAAAGGTAAAACACTCTTAATGACATGCAGCGCAGATGAACATGTAAGCCAGGCTCTTGAAGATGCCGGTGCAGACATTCATATGATGCCATACTGTAACTCTTCAGTAGATTTAAAATCAGTTTTACAGCAGTTAAGTGATATGCAAATAAATGATGTGTTACTTGAAACCGGAGCGACTTTAAGCGGTGCGATGTTACAGGCTGGTTTGATTGATGAGTTAATTATATACATGGCGCCCGTTTTAATGGGAAATACTGCTCGAGGTTTATTTGCCTTACCTGGTATGGAAACGATGCAGGATAAAATTGAACTTGAAATAACTGATCAAAGAATGGTCGGTCAAGATATACGTTTAACAGCGAAAGTGAGACAGCATTAATTATGTTTACCGGTATTATTCAATCTGTTGGTGAAGTTGCGGCAATCGAGCCGAAAGGTAATGATGCGCGCGTGCGAGTTTTAACCAATGAACTTGATTTAGCGGATGTACAGCTGGGTGACAGTATTGCTGTAAATGGTGTTTGTTTAACGGCAGTAGAATTACCCGGAGATGGTTTTTGGGCTGATGTATCCGGTGAAACATTATCGGTTACAACATTTAAGTCATTAGCCGTGGGTAGCAAAGCGAATCTTGAAAAAGCGCTTACACCAACAACGCGTTTAGGTGGGCATCTTGTCAGTGGTCATGTTGATGGTATTGGAAAGGTTGTAGAACGTTATAACGATGGCCGCTCAGTACGCTTTCATATTCAAGCCCCTGATGAGATGGCAAAATACATTGCTGAAAAAGGGTCGGTTTGTGTTGATGGAATTAGTTTGACTGTCAATGCAGTAAAAGGTGCTATTTTTGAACTTAATATTGTTCCGCATACTTTGCAGGAAACCACAATGGGACAGTTTAAAGTAGGTACTGAAGTAAATTTAGAGGTGGACATTATTGCGCGTTATCTTGAACGTTTAATTTTAGGTGATAAAGCTGCAGATAGTAAAAATTCAGGAATTAGCATGGATATGCTGAGCGAGCACGGTTTTATATAATCGTAATTAATTTAATAAACGAAAAGAAAAGATTATGGCACTTAATAGCGCAAAAGAAATTATTGATGATATTCGTCAGGGCAAAATGGTTATCCTGATGGATGATGAAGATCGTGAGAATGAAGGAGATCTGATTATTGCTGCTGATTGTGTTCAGGCGAATGATATTAATTTTATGGCAACAAATGGCCGTGGATTAATTTGTTTAACGCTTACAAAAGAACGTTGTGAACAATTACAACTGCCATTAATGGTTGAAGATAACAACGAAGCGTATTCAACAAACTTTACCGTCAGTATTGAAGCTTCTAGCGGGGTAACAACAGGTATTTCCGCGGCAGATCGTGCCGTGACGGTTCAGGCTGCTGTTGCTGAAAATGCAACTGCTGCAAGTATTATTCAACCTGGTCATATTTTTCCTTTAATGGCTCAACCTGGTGGTGTATTAACACGTGCAGGTCATACTGAAGCGGGTTGTGATATTGCGCACCTTGCAGGTCGAGAAGCAGCATCGGTTATTGTTGAAATCTTAAATGAAGATGGCAGCATGGCACGTCGTCCTGATCTGGAAGTTTTTGCTAAAGAACATGATTTGAAAATTGGTACGATTGCAGACTTAATCGAATATCGTATGCAAAATGAAAAAACGGTAGAGCGTGCTGCAAGTTGTGATATGCCTACAGATGTTGGTGATTTTAAACTGCATGCCTATCGTAATGTGATCGATGGCCAGGTTCATTTAGCTTTAGTAAAAGGTGAGCCAGAACCGGAGAAGCCAATAATGGTACGTGTTCATGTTGAAAACAGTATGTGCGATATCTTTGGCAGTCAACGTGAAGATTGTGGCTGGCCATTGCGTGACGTTATGAAGCGTGTATCTGATGAAGGCGAAGGCGTTATTATTATTCTACGTTTGGCAGAAGAATCTAATATGCTGGTTAATATGATTAAGCATTATGATAAGCATGATAAAGGAGAAGATCATGCAAATGCAGAGCATGGTGATGACTTGCGAACATTTGGCATTGGTGCACAAATTTTAACGGACCTGGGTGTACGTAAGATGAGAGTTATGAGTGCACCAAAAAAATTACATGCTTTATCAGGCTTTGGCCTTGAAGTAACAGAATACGTTTATGATCAAAATTCCTGATACGCTCTCTGGCGGCGTTATAAGTGAACTCAAAATGCTCATGCACATTGAACAAGGATGTTCAGGTGCCGTGTAGCACAAGGATGTGCGAGAACGGCCTTCGTGTGCACTCCGCTTTTTCGTTAACTTATGCTTTGCCAGAAAACGTGTCAGAAATTTTCTGCTAAATTATAATAAAATAATTTTTAATTAGGTAAAGATGATGAGTAATATTAAAAAAATTGAAGGCGACCTTGTAGTAAAAGGTGCACGCTTTGGTATCGTTGTTACGCGCTGGAACAGTTTTGTTGTTGAAAATTTATTAGAAGGTGCGCTTGATTGCTTGAAACGTCATGGTGCTGAAGACAGTAATATTGAAGTGGTTTATGTACCCGGTGCATTTGAAATTCCTCTTGCAGTTAAGAAAATGGCATCCAGTAAAAATTATGATGCGGTTATTACTTTAGGTGCTGTTATTCGTGGCGGTACACCCCATTTTGAATATGTAGCGGGTGAATGCGTTAAAGGAATGGCTTCAAGCATGATGGAATATGAAATTCCGGTTGCCTTTGGTGTATTAACTGTTGATACCATTGAGCAAGCGATTGAACGTGCCGGCACTAAAGCCGGCAATAAAGGTGAAGAAGCGGCTTTATCTTCAATTGAAATGGTTAACTTATTACGTAACATCACTTAAATCGGAGTTAGTGTGTCAATTACCAGTGATCGCAGTCGTGCTCGTCGTTATGCTGTTCAGGCATTATATGAATGGCAAGTGTCCGGCAACCCGCCTAAAGAGATTGAGCAGCAATTTTTAATTGAGCATCACTCGCGTAAATTTGATCGTGCTTATTTTAATGAGTTACTTAATGGTGTCTGTGAGCAGGTTGATGAGCTTGATGCAGAAATTTCTCCTTTATCCGATCGTCCTTTTAATGAGGTAGACATAGTCGAGAAGGCAATTCTACGCTTAGGTTGTTTTGAATTAAAAAATCGAATAGATATTCCTTATCGGGTTGTGATTAATGAAGCCATTGAGTTAACAAAAACATTCGGTGCGGATAAAGCCCATCGTTTTGTCAATGGAACGATGGATAAGTTAGCTGAAATATTACGTGCAGCAGAGGTTGCCGCCAAAAAAGGCGGTTAATATAAAATATTATGCCGTCTGAGTTTAATATCATCCGGCAGTATTTTACTCATGCTATATATCGGGATGATGTCGTTCTCGGTGTTGGTGATGATGCTGCTATTTTAAATGTTCCTGAACACCATCAACTGCTTCAATCTGTTGATACTCTCGTTGCGGGAGTACACTTTCCTTTAGATACAACACCTCAGGATATTGCCTATAAGGCACTTGCAGTTAACTTAAGTGATATGGCTGCAATGGGAGCGCAGCCAACATGGTTTACGCTTGCTATAACACTTCCGAATACAAATGATGTCTGGCTAAAAGAATTTAGTGAAAGTCTTGTAAAACTGGCGAATGAATATCAGTGTCAGCTCATTGGTGGGGATACCACCAGTGGACCACTTTGTATTTCGATTACGATTAATGGTGTTGTTCCAACAGGTAAGGCATTAACTCGTGATAAAGCACAAGCCTCAGATAAAATATATGTATCAGATACAATTGGTGATGCGGCCTTAGCACTTGCTGCATGGCAAGGCCAATGTTTATTAAAAGCTGAATCAGAAAGTTATTTAAAAAAACAGTTAAATCGACCAAAGCCACAAGTAGAACTGGGAATATTATTGCGCGATTATGCTACGAGTTGTATCGATATTTCTGATGGTCTAATTGCAGATTTAGAACATATTTGTGAACGAAGTCAGTTAGGTGCAAAAATTGACTTTGAAAAAATACCTTTATCAAAAGAATTTAAACTAAATATAACAGATGAATCATTAATGATTCCACTGGTGTTAGCCGGAGGGGATGATTATGAACTTTGTTTTACGATTCCTGAAGAAAAGCAAGCCGCATTTGAGAAGACAGCAAAAGAAAATAAATTTACAGTCTCATGTATTGGAGAAATAACCTCTGCAGCAGGTGTGAGTTGTTTTTTGCATAATAAAGAAATTGATATTCAGGGTAAGGGTTACGAGCACTTTACAAATAATTAAAAATATAAACCACGAAGAACACCAGGATTACAAAGAAAGACTAAAAAGAATTAAAAAATAACCACGGGGAACACTGGGTACACAGGGAGAAAAAAATGATAAGTGTTTGCCCCGTGTACCCAGTGAACTCAGTGAACCTCGTGGTTAAAATTATGTTTTAAACTTTTATAAGGCTAAGTTGT
>DAOVYB010000101.1 GCA_030635835.1 Gammaproteobacteria bacterium | reverse complement strand
TTGCCGTTATGTTCCTTGCACCGTTATATACCAATCTTAATGCTGAGAAAGCAGTACCAGAGAGGGTGACAGGATAATGAAAAAAACAATACTCGCAATTTTGATGGTTTTACCAACATTGGCTATGGCCGCTGGTGGAGCACATCTTGATAAAGTGGATTATGATTTGCACAATAAAGAATCACTGCAAAGTGGTGCGCGTTTATTTGTAAATTATTGCTTAAGCTGTCATTCAGCAGCCTATCAACGTTATAACCGTATGGCGGAAGACATTGGTTTGACCAATGCGCAGGTTAAAAGCAACTTAATGTTTGCTGGTGAAAAAGTGGGTGAAACCATGACTGTTGCGATGACAACTGATGATGCAAAAATCTACTTCGGTACCAAGGTTCCTGACTTGTCAGTTGTTGCCCGTGCACGTGGTGCTGACTGGTTATATACCTACTTACGTACTTTCCATACAGATGCGTCTCGTCCATTTGGCGTAAACAATACAACGTTTAAAGATGTGGGTATGCCGCATGTCTTGTGGGAACTCGAAGGCTTGAAGAAACTGGTTAATGCTGACGAAATACAGAAGCATCCAGGTACTGCACCAAAGTTTGAAACAGTATCAGAAGGTAAAATGTCTGCAGCTGAATATGACAATGCAATGCGTGATTTAACAGCATACATGGTATACATGGGTGAACCTGCTCAACTGGTACGTTATGAGATAGGTATTTGGGTATTATTATTCCTTGTTATTCTTTTCCTTGTTGCTTATCCAATGAAGAAAGAATTCTGGAAAGATATTCACTAATAATTAGTTTGAGGTGTATGTTCGTTAAAGAATATGGATTTTCATTTTAATTTAAACTGTTTTACAAGTCGGGGGGATTATTCCCCCCATCTTTGTTTTTAAAAGAAATACTTTTGAGGTAATAACATGGCACAAATGGCTAACAAACGTTTAGCAATGACGCTTTATTCAAACGATACGGATCCTTATTGTCACATGGTTCGCATTGTTTTAGCTGAAAAAGGGATTAACTACGAGTCACATGATGTTGATCTTAATGACACACCCGAAGACCTCAAGGATTTAAATCCATATAACGAAGTACCAACACTGGTTGATCGTGATCTGGTTTTATATGGCCATCAGGTCATTATGGAATATTTAGATGAGCGTTTCCCTCATCCACCATTAATGCCGGTTGATCCTGTTTCACGAGCACGTAATCGTTTAATGTTAAGACGTATTGAGCGTGACTGGTATACGCTATCAAATAAAATCGCTAGAGGTGAAGATGTTGATAACACCAGGAAAGAATTACGGGATAGTTTATTAACGGTTGCGCCTATTTTTGAACAAAAGAAATATTTTATGAGTGATGATTTCACTGTCATGGATTGTGCAATTGCGCCATTATTATGGCGATTACAACACTACGGTGTTGAATTACCCGGTTCAGCTGGTGCATTAATTACTTATGCAGCGACAGTATTTGATCGCGAAGCATTTAAAGAAAGCTTGACCGAAGCTGAAAAAGAAATGCTTGCTATCTAAGCTATTAGTTTGAAAGAGAATTAATAGTTTGGATAATGAAACACCCATTACACCGATGACATCCAGTCAGCCTTATTTGATTAGGGCTATTTATGACTGGATCATCGATAATGGTTTTACCCCTTACCTTTTAGTCAATGCAGAAAATGATTATGCAATGATTCCCCGTGAGTATGTCGAAGATGGAAAAATTGTATTAAATATTAATCAATCTGCTATTAGTGATTTACAATTGGGTAATGACTACATTATGTTTAATGCGCGTTTTAGTGGTAAAGCAATGGAAGTCAGTGTGCCTATTGTTGCTGTGTTAGCAATTTATGCTCGCGAAAATGGTCAGGGTATGATGTTTGACGAGAACAATAATAACTTACCACCAACTCCGCCTGATGATAGTACTCCACCAGAAAATCCGCAAAAACCAAAACAATCTCAGAAGCCACAACTTAAAGTTGTTAAATAATAAAAATGAATGCTTCATATTTGAAATATTTAATATTAAGCATTTTTTTAATAATTACTGTTTTTATTATTGATCTCCAGTTACCACTGGGGATTGCAGGTGGCGTGCCTTATATTAGCGTGATTTTAGTTTCACTCTGGTTACCAGGAAAAAAGTATATTATTTCCTTTGCTGTTATTTGTTCAGTTTTAACTATTGCCGGATATTATTTTTCTCCACAAGGTGGAGAGTTATGGAAGGTTTTATTTAATCGCTCATTAGCATTGTTTGCTATTTGGATAACAGTAATTATTGCGATGAAATGGAAATATTCAGAACAGGAAATTAATAACATTAGGGCTAAAACTGAAAAAGAAAAAGAAAAAATATATCTGGCAACTATTTATGGTGCTCAGCACGTAATAAATAATTTGTTAAATCAACTTCAGTTGGTAGATCTTGAAATAAAGAATCATCCGGATTTTGACAAAAATATTGCTTCTTTATTTGATGATATGTTGAAAGAGTCTAATATCTTGATGGAACAATTATCTGATGTGCATCAGATGGATGAAGGTAGCATAAAAGAATCTGTATATCCAAAGGCCAATAAAGAATAGTTAACTATTTAAGTAGTATGATTTTTTACAGTATTAACTACTGCATCAATAAGTATTGTTAAATCATGAGTACTTATGACAAATGGTGGCATTAGGTAGACTAACCTTCCAAAAGGCCTGACCCATACGCCAGCCTTAACAAATTCTTCAGTAATAGTTTTCATATCAACAGCTTGTTTCATTTCAACAACACCAATTGCACCTAAAACACGCACATCATTAACGTTGTTAAATGATTTACAAACTTTAAGTCCATCACTTAATTGAACTTCAATGTTGTTAATGTTTTCTTGCCAGTTCGAATTCAATAAAAGATTAATGCTGGTTAGGGCTGCGGTACAGGCTAGTGGATTAGCCATAAAAGTAGGGCCGTGCATAAATACACCGGGCTCCCCTTTATCGATGGTATTAGCCACTTCATCAGTTGTGAGAGTTGCCGCTAAAGTAAGATAACCCCCGGTTAATGCTTTACCAATACACATGATATCAGGTGATATATTCGCATGCTCACAGGCAAAGAGTTTTCCAGTTCGACCAAACCCCGTTGCAATTTCATCTAATATAAGTAATACATTATATTTTTCACAAAGTTGTTTTGCTTTTGCAAGATAATCAGCAGAATAAAACCGCATACCACCTGCACCTTGCACTATAGGCTCGAGTATTAGTGCAGCTACTTCATCCGAATGTTGTTTTAGTGTGTTTTCTAATTCAGTGATATCATTTTTATTACAGGGTTCACCAAAGCGTGATGCGGGTTGAGGGATGAAATACTGTTTAGCTAAGCTATCTTTAAATAAACTGTGCATACCTGTTGCTGGATCAGAAACGGACATCGCGGCAAAGGTATCACCGTGATAAGCTGAACGTAACGAGATAAATTTTTGCTTATTAGATTTGTTTTTCGCATGCCAGTATTGAATCGCCATTTTCATGGCAACCTCAACTGCAACTGAACCCGAGTCAGAATAAAAAACTTTTTCCAATGGTGCGGGGGTAATCTCAAGGAGTTTTTCTGTTAAATTAATGGCAGGTTCATGAGTTAAACCACCAAACATCACATGTGACATTTTTTTAATTTGTGATTCAAGTGCTGCATTCATCTCTGGATGGTTATAGCCGTGAATTATGCACCACCATGAAGACATGCCATCAATGAGTTCTCTACCATCTTTGAGTTTTAGACGAACCCCATCAGCTGATTCAACCTCATAAACAGGTAGGTCAGAGTTCATTGCACTGTAGGGGTGCCAGATGTGATTTTTGTCTATATTATTCATTATGTTAAATACATTTGTAATGCAAAGAAAACATATAAAAAAATTTTTACCACAGAGGTCACGGAGGTGCACAGAGATT
>DAOVYB010000004.1 GCA_030635835.1 Gammaproteobacteria bacterium | reverse complement strand
TTTTATATCTGTATCAGCCAAAACTTGTTGGTTTTTGATCATCGCAGTCAGGCTTTTAACTAATTTACCTGCACGTGGAGCAGCTTTAGTACCTAACCAGAGATTTGCCATATTCCAGCCTTTGCCACCACGAATTTTGAACATTTTTGGTGGTAAGTCTTTAAACTCAGCACGTGCTTTAGAGAATTTTTTAAATGATGTTTTTTGTTCTGGCGAAAGAAGGTGAGAATTTTTTGATAAGTCTCCGAAACGCTTAATATTTTTAGCCCAAAACTTGTCAAAAGTTTTACTGAATTTTTCATCACCAGTCAAAAGGAAAGCACGGATATTTGCCAGAGACAAACCTGTAGTACCACGAACATCCGCCATCATGCCTAATAATGCTTTACGTTGTGGAGTTGCTGCTAACTTCGCTTCCATATTAATAATATTGGTAATTTCAGCCACCATGATAGCTGCTTGAGGTGCCGCTTCTGTTACAAGAATTTTAGTCGCCGGAGTGTTATCAATGGTGCCACTAATATCTTCGATTTCTTGTTGTGCAACTTTGAATTCTTTTAAAACTTCACCCATTGCTTTTAATTTTTTAACATTCGCCGGGTTAGTCCAGTTCCTGGAATATTTCGTCATCCGGACATAAGCATCATCAATGTTTTGCCAGGCTTTAGCTCTCCCTGTTTTGAATTTATCCGCACCGAGGATCATATATCCACGTAATGCTGCCAGAGAGTGATTAATCCCGTTCAACATATGGTTGGAAGCCAGTACAGTTGGAGTACGTAGTTCAAACACGCGCGTATTAATCTCCTGATTTGAGCTAATACGAACGAAGGCTATTACAACCGTAATAATCATTATCAAGGCCATAAAACCAAAGCCCCCTGCAATTTTTTTGCCTATACCTAGATCAATTAACCATTTCATTTTAAAGCTCCTTTGCTTTACTTCTATACTTCACATTTACACCTTCATATAAAATCTAATAAATGAAACAGGGCTTCAATGTTTGTCGTTATGTTTAAACTCTCTTTTAAATAATATTTTTTATTTGCCAATTATTCTTCGGATTTAACGTCTGTATTTGCATTGCTAATCTGTGCTAATGCGGTCATTTCATCTACTGATAATAATTTATCAACATCAAGTAACATCACCATATTCTCAGCACTGGTTGCCAGACCGTTTATAAACTCTGTATTAAGTGTTGTTCCAAAATCTGGTGTTGCCTTAATGTCTTTAGCATTAACATCAATAACATCAGACACACTGTCGACAACCAGACCAATAACCCGCTCACCATTTACACTTTTTACCGATAAAACAATAATGACGGTAATAGGTGTATATTCAATTTGTTGTAAATCAAAACGCATACGCATATCAACTATCGGCACAATGGTTCCACGAAGATTTAACACTCCCTGCATATATTCCGGCGTGTTTGGAATGCGCGTTACAGGTGTCCAACCCTTGATCTCCTGAACGCGTAGAATTTCTACACCATAAGCTTCATTGTCTAATATAAAGGTTAGAAACTGTGTTCCCTCGCCTTCTAATTTTGTTATATCAGTCGCATCACTCATATTGTTTGTACTCTGTGCTGTTGCAATGTTTGTTGTCATAAGTTTTCTCTTTATGCACTCTTTTTAAGATGATCAGTTGCCATCTCCTGATTTGACAAACTAATCAATCCTGGAATATCAACAATTAGTGCGACCGAACCATCTCCAAGAATGGTGGCACCTGATATACCTTCAATTCGTTTATAATTTGCTTCAAGTGATTTGATTACTACTTGTTGCTGACCTTTTAGCTCATCAACAAATAACCCGATTTTTCGTCCATCAGATTCAACCACAACGAGTAAACCCTCAACCAAATTTGTTGTACGAGGATTACCGCCTAAAATATTGTGTAATCGAATAATTGGAAGATGTTCATCACGTAATTTAAAGGTTTCACCTTTACCCACGACAACATTAAGCATGTCGGGCTTTAATTGAATTGATTCAACTATGGAGATAAGTGGAATAATATAATCTTCATCACCCACCGCGACAGTTTGGCCATCAAGAATTGCTAAGGTTAATGGCAGGCGAATAGTAAACTTACTTCCTTCACCTTGTTTAGACCAAACTTCTAATGTACCGCCCAAGCTTCTAATATTTTTGACCACAACATCCATACCGACACCACGGCCAGATACATCTGTAATCGTTTCTGCTGTAGAGAAACCAGGTAATAAAATAAGCTCATGAATTTTTGAGGCTTCAAGTACCGCATCGGGTGGAACCAGACCTTGTTCAATGGCTTTTTCTAATACTCTTTCTTCATTGAGACCTGCACCATCATCCGTTACTTCAATAACAATATTGCCACCTTGATGGTATGCATTGAGTCCTAAGATAGCTGTTTCAGGTTTGCCTGCTTCTTTACGTTTTTCAGGTGTTTCGATTCCATGATCCAAACTGTTACGAACTAAATGCACTAATGGATCACCAATTTTTTCCATTACTGTTTTATCAAGTTCTGTTTGTTCACCAGTCATTTTTAATTCAATGTTTTTGCCCATTTTTTGACTCATATCATGCACAAGTCGAGGAAAACGTTGGAAAGCAAAATTGATAGGCATCATACGCATGCGCATAACTTGTTCTTGTAATTCACGTGTATTTAATTCAAGTTGTTCCATACCCTGAATGAGTTTATTAACCTTACTCATATCAAAATTTTCACCCAAAGTACTTAACATGGATTGAGTAATAACAAGTTCACCCACAAGGTTAATTACTGAATCAACTTTATCAATACCCACTCTTATTGATGCTGTTTCTGAACTTGCTTTTGTTTTGGCTTTTTCAATTTTTGGAGTTTTATTAACAGGAGAGGTTTTATCTTCGAGTTTCGTTTCAACAACAGGTACTTCTATAGTTTCAGAGGTGATTTCTGTTTCATCTTTAATTGAAGACATTGAAGTAATAGTTAAATCACATTCGTCTTCAACCCAGGCAAAAACTTCATCAATTTCAGCTTTTGAGATTAAACCAGTTAATTCTAATTCCCATCCCAGATAACTTTCTTCAGGATCGAAGTTATTAAACTCAGGCAATGATGCAGAATCCATTTTAGATTCAAGCTCACCTAGTATACTTAACTCACGCAATATTCGCACAGGGTCATTACCTGTTTTAAATAAATCTAAATGAGGATGAAAACTGATATGCCAACCTTCAGCTTCTGTTGACTTATTAGTTGTAGATTCCGATGAGGTTTGCTTTCCGGATGAATCTGAACCAAGCAATTCTTCTAATTGATCGTGAGTGACTTTAATACGTTCATTATCTAAATCAGTATTTTCACGTAATGCCGTCAGCATTTCACGTAATACATCAACTGTTGTCAACAGTAAATTAACCGCCTCTTCTGTAACCTGACGTTTACCATCACGCATTTCATCTAATAACGTTTCCATGACATGAGTAAAGTCAGCAACTGCATTCAAGCCAAAAGTTCCACTACCACCTTTAATTGAATGTGCCGCACGAAAAATCGTATTAATGGTTTCGTTATCTGCATGTCCAACATCAAGAGCAAGTAATTCAGTTTCCATTATTTCTAAGCCTTCGAAACTTTCTTCATAAAAAGTATCCAGAAACTGACTCATATCAATAGACATTTTTTTATCCTGTTCTTATCCGAGTACTTTATTTGCTGTTGCCAGTAATTGATCTGGATTAAATGGTTTAACAATCCAACCAGTTGCACCTGCCGCTTTACCTTCTTGTTTTTTATCTGCTGTACTTTCTGTTGTCAGCATTAGCATCGGTGTAAATTTAAAACTGGGTAATGTACGTAATTCTTTGATTAACGTTATGCCGTCCATATTTGGCATATTCACATCTGAGATAACGAGATCGAATGTTGCACCTTTGGCTTTTGCTAATGCATCAACACCATCTACAGCTTCAGTTACTTCATGGCCCGCACCTTTTAAAGTGAATGACACCATTTGTCTCATTGAAGCAGAATCGTCTACTGCCAATATTTTCGCCATTTAAAAAATCTCCAATCTTACATCAATAGATAACATTTTGTTTATTCCAACAATTTCCTTAGATGATTACTGTTTTAGAAACAAAATTTAATTTAACTTTTTAATATCATGTATATCATCGTCCAATTGTATATAAGCTTTAATGGCTTTGATTTTATTTATAAAAAGTTAATAATTTTTAACAATTGATAACATTTATGCATAAAAATCCAACAAATTATCACTCACTATTCTTCTGTTTATCGTAACGGGCTCATCATCAAACTCCGACTCACTTAAACCCATTAATTTATTGTCATTTTCTTCTGCCATATGTTGTTGCTGTGAAGATGACTCTTGTCTGACATTCACATCACCCAGCGAAAGACCATTACCTTCAAACATTTCCCGCAGACGCGGAATGGCAGATTCAAGCGCTTCTTTCACTTGTGTGTGTGGACTTGTTATATTTACCGTTACAACATCATTTGACACTTTAATTTTTATATCCAATACACCAAGCTCAGGTGGATCTAACCTAATTTCTGCTGTCTGAACATTTTGCCCAATTAGCATTTGCAAACGTGAACCCAGATTTGTTTCCCATGCATTTTGTCCAAGATTAAGGGGAGCCATTTGTGTTTGAGTATTCGCTGCCTGAGTTGCAGAAGCAAAGCCGACTGCAGCTAAACCGGGGGATAAACTTGTGCTTGTTCCCTGTATAGGTAGAAGTTGTTCATTCACATTCAGTAAAAGAGATTCATGAGCCTCAGGAATAAAATGTGCCGCTGAGAGTTGTGCTGTAATGTTATTTGTAGCAAGCCCGGCGGGAAGACTGTTTGTACCGATGGTCTTACTTTGCATAGCAAGATTGTTGAAATAATCCTGATTTAACAATGAAGCATTAAATACGGGCTGACGCGCATTATCGAATAAACCAATATTTTGAGATTGTGGTGATGACAAATGCGTTGCGACATTTTCACCAGGTTGTAACAACATAGCTGCTTGCCACATGATCGCTGCATCGCCTTGCGGCAAAGAATTGCCATCATCAGAAATATTTTGCGGCAACAGTTTGTGTAATAAATCAGTTAAATTTTCATCCTGCTTTTGTTTTTCTGTGTCCGTTTCAGATTCAGTATAAGATGCAAATACTGCTGTAAAACCCTCAGAATCGTCAGTTGAGGCAGCATTATCAGCTGAATCTAACGATGACATTTTAGATTGTGCTGTAGCTGTATTAACTGATGGTGTAACTTGTATTGACTCGCCCATAACATCCTCACATATTGAATCTATTCAATTTAAGGAAATTGCAAGGGACGTGCCAAAAGAGTTTTTAAAATCAAAATAATTTAACGCAAAGAAAAGATAAGGTTTAATTTACCATGGGTCGGCTCTTTACCCGCATAGACACAGGTAAGGAGCAGAAGCTTCGTACCGACAAAAACATACACTATACACAAAAGTATTTTATCATAACCAAACACCGCGTTGGCCTGAAGGCCAACCTACAAACCTTTGTACTCTTGGCGTTCTTTGCGCCTTGGCGGTTAAATTTTTTTAAGTTTGTTTGTTTTTATGCCAAAAGCGGTTAGCAACAAATTCATCGGAACGGCGTTGTTCCTGTCTGTTGTGAATGAGTTGCTCCTGTTTTTGATAACGTGTAATAACTTTATCCAGTACTTGTGTTTTTTGTCGTTCAACTCGCCAATCGGCACGACTGGAATCACAAGCTTCTGCAACACGATGGATATGTTTTTTTTGCTCTGCGATAGCAATCTCAAGTTGTGATATAAATTTTTGATAACTCAACACCTGGGTAATACTCATTCCTTTTCCCGCTTGCGTATTGTAACGTGTTGTATAATCTTCATAATATTTCATCAATTCTGATAGCTTTAAATGATGAGTAGAGAGTTCTACCTGAATTTTACCCAGTATTTGTGCTGCGACATCTTCACTCTGTTGAGCAAGATTACGGATTGGTTTAAATCGTTCTGAGCGTTTCAAAGTCATAATGTTTCATCTTTAGCTGATTATTCGTTAAGTTACAGTATTTATAAATTAGATATTAA
Source organism: Gammaproteobacteria bacterium (assembly GCA_030635835.1). Next base: position 15,492 of record DAOVYB010000004.1, on the reverse strand, counting down.
AGCATTTTTCGTCTCTTCAGTTTCCTCTGTTTCCTGAATAGTATTTAGCAAGATACCTGCCAACTGCGTCAGACTATCTTCCCAGTTCACCGCTTCTTGTCTACCTTGCTTTAAAAATTCTTGTTGACTACTGTGTAACTGTATTGCCTCATCCACTTCCGGGTTAGAACCTTCTGCATAAGCACCAACACTGATTAAATCTTTATTCTGCTGATAAACGGAATATATCTGGCGAAACTTTTGTGAGGCAAATAAATGCTCGTCGGATACAACTGCATTCATCGCACGACTGATTGAGGCTTCGACATCAATTGCAGGGTAATGCCCACTCTCTGCCAACTCTCGTGACAAAACAATATGCCCATCAAGAATAGCACGTGCACTGTCTGCTATTGGATCTTGCTGATCATCACCTTCTGTAAGTACCGTGTAAAAAGCGGTAATTGAGCCACCACCTTCCTGTCCATTGCCTGCACGTTCTACCAATTGCGGAAGTTGTGCAAAAACAGAAGGGGGATAACCTTTTGTTGCAGGTGGTTCACCTATTGCTAAAGCAATCTCCCGTTGTGCCTGCGCAAAACGTGTTAATGAGTCCATTAATAATAAAACATCTTTACCTTCATCACGAAAATGTTCTGCAATACTTGTTGCCTGATAAGCACCGTGCATACGCATTACAGGAGGTTGATCTGCTGGTACGGCAACAACAACTGCACGCTGCATTCCTTCTTCACCTAAAATATCTTCTATAAATTCTTTTACTTCACGGCCACGTTCACCAATTAAGCCCACTACAATAACATCGGCTGATGTAAATTTTGTCATCATCCCTAATAACATACTTTTACCAACACCACTGCCGGCAAATAAACCCATCCGTTGCCCACGGCCAACTGTAAATAAACTGTTAATCGCACGCACACCAACATTAAGTGGTGTATTTATCGGTTGACGGTTTAATGGATTAATCGGTTCACCGGTTAAGGCTCGTCGTTCATTAGTAATTAAGGGTCCTTTATCATCAATCGGTACACCGCGACCATCGAGTACTCTGCCAAGTAAGGCATCACCGACATGAGCTTCGTAAATCTGATTTGTTGGAATAACGGTTGCATCCGGATGGATACCACGAATATTACCAGTAGGCATAAGAAAAAGTTTTTCACCTGAAAAGCCAACTACTTCGGCTTCAACAGGAGTACTGCTCTGACTTTGAACAAGACAACGTGATCCAATTACAGCCTGACAGCCTACCGCTTCAAGGGTTAATCCGACCATTCTGCTTAAGCGGCCTTCAACCACCACAGGTTCAACTTGATCAATACGTTGCTGTATTTGTTCAAGTTGTACTTTCCAGTTATCCTGATGACTTTTATACAGTGATGAAAAATCGGTATTAAGCGCAGAATTATTTTCTGAATTAGTCATCAGATTCCCGCTCACCACCTAACAAGGTATTAATTACCCGGTTTAAACGACTTTCAACGGTTGCATCAATGCGAGAGTTTTCAGTTGCAATAGTACAACCACCGCGTGACAACAATGGATCTTCGATCACTTTCCAGCGTAATTCGTCTGATTCTGTTTCCTCACCTAATGAAAAAGACGTACGAATCAACTCTGCATCATCAGGATGAATATTTAATGTAATTTTTCGAGTACTTGCAGGTAATGCTGACATTGCTTCACGAATAATGCCAACAATTTCACCTGCTTCAGTGTGTAGTTCACGTCGAACAACCTGCTTCGCTACAGTCATAGATAAATGTGCTAGTTGATTAATAACATCGTCATCAAGTTCTTTTAACGGTTCTGTTAACAATGTAATAATAGAATGAAACGATGCGGTTTTTTCTTCAAGTTCCTGCTTTTTTTGTTCGTAAGCTTCTTTATGACCTAAAGCAAAGCCTTCGTCATAAGCCTGTTTCTGAATGGTCTCAAGTTCTTTTGCTGTTACCGCAGGAGAATGTTCTGCTTTTCCATTTACAACAGGTAACTCCCAACGTTCATAGGCTGTCAAATCATCTGATGGCAAAACTTTAGATGTAGTCATCACCACCACCACCACCCAGGTTGATTTCACCCGTTTCAGCCATACGCCTAGCAATGGTTAAAATCTCTTTTTGTGCCACTTCTACTTCACTAACACGTACCGGACCTTTTGCTTCAAGGTCATCACGAAGCATTTCTGCGGCTCGCTTAGACATGTTTTTAAGAATTTTTTCTTTAACAGATTCATCTGCACCTTTTAACGCAACAATTAAGTTTTCGGAAGAAACTTCTCTTAACAAGGATTGTATACCGCGATCATCGACATCGATTAAGTTATCAAAGACAAACATCAATTCCTGAATTTTGTCTCCAAGTTCTTCATCCTGCTGTTTAACTGTTTCCATTAATGCAGCTTCCAATGAGGAATCCATAAAATTGAGCATATTAGCTGCTGTTTTTAAGCCACCAACACCTGATGACTTAATAGAATCTGTATTACCTGAGAATTGTTTTTCTAACATTTCATCAAGTTCATATAAAGCACTTGGCTGAATGCCATCTAATGTTGCAACACGAAGTAGTATATCCGGACGCATATTTTCAGGAAGTGATTGTAATACTGAGGCAGCCTGATCACTTTCTAAATAAGAAAGAATAATGGCAATAATTTGAGGATGTTCAAGACGAATGATTTCAGCTATTGCACGTGGTTCCATCCATTTTAATGTTTCCAGACCTTTAGCATTATGTCCCATTAAAATACGATCAATAATATTACCAGCTTTATCTTCACCTAAGGCATTAACTAAAACACTACGAAGATAATCTTCATTTCCGATACCAATCTCAGTTTGATCACCAACTTCTTCATGAAAATCTGCTAACACACCATCGAGTGCATCACGATTAATATTGGTCATTGAAGCCATTGCTTCACCAATTTTCTGAACCTCTTTAGGCCCCATAAGTTTAAGCACTTCAGCAGCTTCTTTATCACCTAAGCTACGTAACAATATCGCAGCTTTTTCCAGACCTGTGTGCGATTCTGATTTTTTTTCTTCTGTCATATCCATACTACTTTAATTATTTATTCATTCATCCAGTTTTTTACTACCTGGACAACGCGTTTAGGTTCTTGCGATGCTAATGATTGTGCGAGTTGCAGGTTTTCCTCATAACTTGCAATTTTAGCTAAGCGATGCTGATCTTCGGCACCACTTAAGCTTAGTTGATCTTCATCCAATTCTTCACCATTTTCTGAAATAACTTTTGTTACAGGTGGAGCAATTGCCAGATTTTTCATAGCAGGTTTTAAAACACTGAATATGATAAATAACACCGCGAGGCCACCTAAAACTTGTTTAACAACATCCCATACCCAGACTTTTTCATAAATAGCCTCTTCTGGCACAGGTTCAAATTCAACTTTTGTAAACGGCACATTAATGACATTTACAGAATCACCACGTAAACCACTAAAGCCGACAGTTTCCTGTACTAAACTTGTAATTCGCGCTAACTCCTGTTGAGTATAGGGAACACGCTTTATGACGGGTTTAGCTTCTACAGCATTCGCTGGTGCATCTTCTGCAACAGGTGCTGGTGGTACAATAGTCGTTTTATTATTCAATACAACGGCTATTGATAAACGTTTAATCATCCCCGTACGATTACGTGTATGACTAATCGTTTTATCTAATTCATAATTTTTTGTACTACGACGACTTGTTCTGTTTGAACCTTGTTGTGTCGCTGCTCCGGCTTGTTGGTTCGCCTGTTGTGGCGCATTAGCATTTGCAGGTGGCTGATTAGTTAAAGCACCGGGGATTCCTCCCTGACTTGAACCCTGTGATTGTTCTTCGCTGCTTTGTTCACTTCTGACTGCGGGCAAGTCCGGATTAAAACTTTCCTGAGTTGATTCTGTTTGCGTAAAATCAACCTCGGCTGTCACTTCTGCACGAATATTGCCTATACCTACAATAGGGCTCAACATACGCTCAATACGCGAAACAAATGTTTTTTCAATATTGCGCGTATATTCTAGTTGTGAAGTTGTTAAGCCCATGATGTCGTCAGCATTACTATTCGATAATAATTTTCCTTTATCATCGACGATTGTTACCTGGCTGGTTTTAAGACTGGGAATACTTGATGCAACAAGATTTGTAATGGCCGCTATTTGACTTTTTTCTATTGTGTGGCCCGGCACCATATTAATAAAAACAGAAGCAGAGGCTTCGCGTTTGTTACGAATAAAAGCGGAGTCCTTGGGTAACGCTAAATGAACACGTGAAGACTGAACTGATCGCATAGATGTTATTGTGCGTGCCAGTTCTCCTTCAAGTGCCCGCTTATAACGAGCTTTTTGTAAAAATGAGCTTGTGCCAAAACCCTGATCTTTTTCAATCATCTCAAAACCATGGCCAGAATTAAGACTCAAATTTTCAGAAGCCAACTTTAATTTCGCCTCATTAACTTTAGCTGAATCCACCATAACGGAACCTGTACTGGGATCAACGTTATAACGAATATTATTTCTTTCAAGAACACTAATAACATCATTCAGGGTTTGCCCGGACAACTGCCCGGGTAAAGTCGTATAGTTTGGTTTTTGCATCCACAATACAATGGCAACACCTAATGCAATACTTGCAGCTAAACCAATTAATAAACCAACCTGCCGTATAATGGGTAATGCAGACATTCCCTGAAAAGGAACACTGACATTTTCGGCTTTTACTAGATCCATATTCTTCTCACGCTATTTTCTGAAAACTCAAATTAATTAAACTTTAAACCTGCATATTCATAATTTCCTGATATGCACTAACCAGTTTATTTCTGACCTGCAACATCGCCTGAAATGAAACATTAGATTTTTGCATCGCGACCATCACTTCTGAAACCTGAACATTTGGATCACCGGCCTGAAAAGCATCAGCCAGATTTTTGGCATCCATTTTACTTTCATTAACCTTATCAACTGATTGCTTTAATAATTCAGAAAAATCAGATTGTCCGGCAGCACTACTCTCCTGTGTAGATTTACCCTGAGCTTGTGCAGTTAATGCACGCATTTGTGTCAGTAAGGTATCCGGGTTAATTGTATTGTTCATAATTCATGCCTTCTTTATATCAATTCAGGTGTCATTCTTTTGTCAGAAACTAACATTTAAAGCGCTATTAACACTGTATGCAGTTTCCAGGCCAGCGTAATTTAATTCCCTATCCATCACAGGGGAAAAGGAATTAACAAACTAGCCAAGTGATGAGTTCAGACTCGAAGAATCAGGTACAGCAATCCCCGCATCACGCATTCGCGCTAACTTATAGCGCAAGGTACGTTGACTAATACCCAGCTTTTCAGCAGTCATTTTACGGCTACCTTTTGCGGCTTTAATTGCACCTAAAATCAGATTCCATTCACGTTGTTTTAGATCACCATTTAAAGAATCCATACTGCTGTCATTTTCGATCTCATTAACCGGTACATTCTCTGTAACAACTTTTAGCGCAGGTTTTACTTTTCCAGCAGCTTCAAAATGAATATCACTTTGCAGAATTTCATTACCGGTTTGTAAAATCAATGCACGTTGCACAACATTATCCAGCTCCCGTACGTTTCCTGGCCAGCTATATTCGGTTAATTTTTGTTCCGCTTGTTCACTTAATGATGGGATTGCACGATGTGAATCTAAGGCATGTTTTTCGAGTAATTTTTTTGTTAAAGGAATAATGTCATCTGCTCGCTGGTTCAATGACAACAAATGTAATGGGAATACATTAAGTCGGTAATAAAGATCTTCGCGGAATTTTCCTTCTCTGACAACTTCCTGCATATTACGATTTGACGTCGCCAGTACCCGCACATCAAGTTCAATAATTTTATTACCACCTAAACGTTCAACTTCTTTTTCCTGTAATACACGTAACAACTTAGCCTGCAGAGCAATATCCATTTCAGAAATTTCATCAAGTAAAATTGTTCCACCCTGAGCCTGTTCAAACTTACCCGGACTGGCTTTATATGCACCGGTATAGGCACCTTTCTCATAACCAAACAGTGTTGCTTCTAACATGTTTTCCGGAATAGCAGCACAGTTAATAGCAACAAAAGGTTGAGCTGCGCGTGATGAATTATTATGAATAAATTGAGCCAGTACTTCCTTACCTGCACCACTTTCACCACTAATCATAATTGTCGCATCACTTTCTGCTACACGTTTGGCTATAGCAGCTAATTCAATTGATGAACTGTCAACCGCAATCATATCTGTGTCTTCATCTGAGTCACCGACATATCGGCTAACCATATTAATTAAAACCTCAGCCTCAAATGGTTTAACCATATAATCAACCGCACCATCTCGCATTGCATCAACAGCCTGTTCAATCGTGCCATAAGCGGTCATCAAAACAACAGCAATGTCGGGGTAAAGATTTTTGACCCGTTTCAGTAATACGTCGCCACTCATTTGCGGCATATTAATATCGCTGACAATTAAATTAATTGCATTTGTTTCAAGCTGGCTTAAAGCCATACGACCATTTTCTGCCACTATTACGTTATAGCCTGCTTCTGTAAGTGTATCCTGTAATGCTTCTGCTAATGCCTGATCATCTTCAACGACTAAAATTGTTGAACCATTCATATCGTGCCTCTCTTTTATTTACGCTATTTGCAGAGATTTAAATTCTTCTGCTTCAGCCTGAAGTTCCGTTTTGTTATTTTCAAGTGGTAAGCTAACTTTAAAAATACTGCCTTTGTTCAAAGTAGATTCCAGCTGTACATCACCACCATGTGCTTTTGCTACAGCAAGAACTACTGCTAATCCAAGTCCTGTTCCCTGAGTGCGCGTTGTGTAAAACGGATCAAAAATTTGTTCCTGTAACTCAGGTGATATACCTGGACCATTATCTTTTAATGCAATACAAACATTGTCATTACTTTGCGAAAGAGTAACTTCTAATTTTCCTGCTAACGATTTATTACTTTCTTTCATTGCCTGCATTGCATTCATTGCTAAATTTGTTAATGCACTCAGTAACATTTGTCGATTACCATAAATTATTAAGTTTTCAGCTGTATTATTAATAACAAAATGTGTTTTCGTTAATTCCAGCTGTGCTTCCAGCCCTTGCTCTAGTTCGATTAACAAGTCCTGCGAAGTAAAATATTCTTCACCCACTTTTCCATCTCTTGAATACAGCAACATATCTTCTATTAACTGTTCCAGATGGCGTAATCGTGCAGTCATCTTTTCAGTTATAGCAATGCGGTCTTCATCAGATAAAACCTGTCGTTTAAGGTTTGAAACATAAAGTAATGTTGATGAAAGAGGAGTTCTGATTTGATGTGCAAGTGATGCCGCCATTTTTCCCATAGCCGCCAAACGTTGTTGCTGACCCATTCTATCCTGTAAATAACGAATTTCTGTTACATCAGTTATCAGTAAAATTTGTCCCGGCTCTGATCCTAACGGGCATGTAGAAATATTAACTTTACGTCCATCAACTAATGATATGTCATGACCATCATCACTACGTGGTGCAAATGAACGTTGAATAATTTCCGACCAGGGAAAACCCAGTAATGGTTGGCCTAATAATAATTCTGCAGCAGAATTATGTTCCTGTACTTTTCCTTTATCATCGATAACAACAACACCACCGGGTAAAGCCTGCAATAAACTTTCCAGCCGACTCGCAACCCGCTCTTTTTCGGTGAGTTCTTTTAATCTTTCATCCTGCTCCGTTTCTAAAGCCTTAGTCAGACCAGAAACCCGTACTTCAAGTTGTTGATATGAATCTGTAAGTTGCACAGAGAGCTGATTGAATGCACCAAAAGCATCCTGCAACTCCTGCGCTTGCAAAGGGAATGATGTTGTTTCTGTTTGCTCTTTTTGTTTCATACTCAACACTCATGTCTGTATAGAAGAAAGCAACTTAAATAGATAAATTACCAGATGAGATAGAGCAAGAACCACGCCAAACATTAAATTTGACTACTATCAATAAGTTACAAATGATTTTATTTTACTGAGTCAAATTGTCGGCGCTTTATTATTATAAAATGCAAGAGCATTCACCGCAGAGATGCATTAGGGCACGGATGCCCGTAAGTACGAGCCCAAGGATGGGCGAAGGTAGAACAATACAGGAGCAATTGTCGAGAGCAACGCAGGACGATTCCATGGAAGGAATCGGTAGAGTCGAGTCAGGAACAGAGACCGAGCAGTTGCCGAGAGAAGGCGAATGAAAAGCGTTAAATCATAATATTCGACAGGTAGGAGAAGCGTGAAACAAACAGTAGTTGTTATTCTTTATGTACTCAGCACCCTTGCGGTGCAATATTGTTATTTAAGATACATTAGCGACACGCTGTAAACCATATTTACGCATTTTTTCTACTAACGTAGTACGGCGCATATTTAATCGCTGTGCTGCATGTGCAACAACACCATTGGCATCATCTAATGCCTGCTTAATTAAATTAGATTCCAGAGTTAACAAATGTGCTTTAAGATCGATACCTTCAGCAGGTAAGACTCCATCGCTACTGAGATTATCGCCACTGTGTGAGTCCATACTGGCTTTATTCCGTGGAATTTCTGAAACAGTGGAAGTCTCATGAGTAACATCAATACCCTTGCGATATTTATCTGGTAAATCCCGTGTATCAACAACACCATTAGGAAATATAATTAATAACCGCTCAACTAAGTTAGACAGCTCCCGTACATTACCCGGCCATTCATATTGTTGTAATGCAGAAACTGCGGCGGCTGTTAAACGAACCGAACCCTGTTTATTACTTTCCAGACGAATGATAAGTTCTTCTAACAATAATGGGATATCTTCAGTACGCTCTGAAAGCGAAGGAACATCAATAGGAAAAACATTCAGGCGGTAAAATAAATCTTCGCGAAAACGTCCCTCACCAATCTCATTTTCTAAATTACGATGTGTTGCTGCAACAATACGTACATTTGCTTTAATACTTTTATTGCTGCCAACACGCTCAAACACTCTTTCCTGAATGACACGTAATAATTTCACTTGCATCGCTAAAGGCATATCACCAATTTCATCTAAAAATAAAGTCCCGCCGTTTGCGAGTTCAAAACGTCCCTGACGCGTACTAATTGCACCGGTAAATGCACCCTTCTCATGACCGAAGAGTTCACTTTCAAGTAAGTCAGGAGGAATCGCACCACAATTAACAGGAACAAACGGTTTATCTTTGCGAGAAGAATGCGCATGAAGGTTACGTGCAACAACTTCTTTACCGGTTCCTGAATCACCAAGAATTAACACATTAGCATCAGTATCTGCCACCTGTTTAATCAGGTGGCGGACATTGTCAACTTCCTGACTAATACCAACCAGACTACGAAATAATATAGATGAATCCGATTCACCTGAACTACGCTCAAGATAAAACATTTTAATATTTTGTAAAGCAATGTTTAATTTTTTTAATGTTGTTGGGAAAGCAAGGGTATCCGTTATCAACGATTCAATAGCAGCAGAAAAAGGAGCGTTAGAAAAAACAAGTATCGGTATTTTTCGATCTTCATATTTTTGGTGAATACTTTCTAATTGAGAAAGCATTTTATTTTCATCATCAAATTTCTTTGCAACTATAAAATAAGGTTCTTGTTCTAATGAGGTTTCTTCGATGGAGTTTGAAAATGTGATTGAACCATATTCAATAAAATCAAAAATAGCTTTTATTTTTTCACGTGAATCTAAATCGGATTCAATAACTAAAATACTTTTATCTTTAACAACGTTTAGTTCCATAGGTATAAACCCCTAGCCTAATTCACTTGATTAAAATGCTATTTACAAACAATTATATAAATCAAGATATTAGATAGCGGATTAATTGATGTCAAAATTTTGGCAGTAAATATGGGCGTGTTTAGAGAGAGTTTACGAAGATGTAACAATTGACAGCATAAATGACAAATTTATGCTGAACATTTAAAAAGCTAAAGATTTGAAGATAAATTAGGCAACATATAAATAATTACAGAGAATTATAAAAATTAAGTTTTTAAATATGCATTTACCGCACGTTTACCTTTGCCTAATTCATTAAGTTGTGACGACATTTGCTGCAATTCAGTTTCACCTTTGATAATAACTTCAGCATCCAGCTGCATCACTTCATCTAAAATATATTTCATTGAAGGTAATGCTTCATTAATATCAGGGTGTGAAAATAACTGCTGCATTGCATCATGCCGTTCTTCTTCAAGTTTTCTTGCAGACTGCCAATCCTGTGACTGTGCCAGCTTTGAAATTTGCTGACTTAAACTTAAGACAACATTTGCATAATGCTTTGGCTGTAAATAATGAATATTTTTACTCATAGCAAAATTATTAATTCTTTTGCTGGTTGTAATGAGAAACATTAGCCGTAGCTTGCTTCATTCCCTGTTCACCCAGCTCTACAGGTACTTGTTCCCAGGCATTTTTAACTGAACTCATTAACGAAGAAACTTCATCAAGAATATCCGGATTATTTTCAACATTAGCGCGAGCAAGACGACGCGTCATATAATCATAAAGATCATCAAGATTTTGTGCGATTTCTCCGCCAGTTTTTAAATCAAGACTAGCTCGTAAACCTTCAACTATAGAAATGGCCCAGCTAATATGACCACCCTTTTCAGCTATGTTGTCACGTTCCATAAAACCTTTTGCAAAAGCAATCTTTTCAATCGCACCCGTCATTAACATTTCTATTAATCGATGAGGACTGGCTGCTTCAACACTAGAGGAAACACCTACTCTATTGTACTGCTGTACAGCTTTGTGCATTTTTGCCATATTCATAACTTAACTCCTGTGTACACTATCGTAAAATAGCCTGTCTTTGTCATTAGTTCATGTAGATTATCGTTTGGCAGAACCTGGAAGTGTTGCCAGTCTTTCTGTCAGAAAATTACTAGTTGAACGCATCTTACCTAACATAGCGTCCAGATTAGAAAATTTCTTAAGGTATCTTTGCTCAGAAACTTCAAGTTTACGAACCAGATCACCACGTTGATTATCAAGATTTTTAATTTTTGAGTTATAACCATCTATTCGTGTATCAAGCAGACCACCACTTGATAAAAAACTATTGGTTAACTCATCAAGAATAGAAGCAATTCCATTTGTAACCGTTAAATCCGCTCGTGTTCCTGTTTTACTGCCAGCAACATCTAATACAACACCACTTAAGCGGCCTTCTAATTTAAGTTTAGTTCCGTCACCACTAAGATCATAACCGTTTACATTTGCGGTTAAGCCCTGTCCCTGCTTACCCATTGCAACTAATAAACCCGTAAGAGATGATAAATTTTGACTAATTGATGCAATCGCCACAGACGATTCTGTACCAACACTGTTTGAGCTTATTTTAATTGCGTTATTTATGTAATTAACTGTTACCGATGCATCATTACGTTTTAAATTTCCATCTTCATTTATTAAACGCTGTAACTCTGCGGCAAACTCTTTATCAGACTCGTAAGAACGAGGTAACAATTTTATTTCACCTGTAGTCACGTCATCTATAGTTAATGATATTTTTTCAGGTATCTCAAAAATATTATCCGGGTAACTTGTCAGAGTATTTCCGGTAATCGAACCATTTGATGCCACCTGATTTATTGTAATGTTAAATACACCATCAGTAGCAGGTACTTTTTTACTGGTAACTTTAATTTTAGCATCTGAAGTTGAAACAGAGGCTGAAAATAAATGTGCTATTTCGTCAGCATGTTTTTCTAATGCAAGATCAAGTTTATAATCATTTAATGTTAAGGTTCCATCCTGACTACTACTGATACCTATATTGGAAAGTGAAGTAAGATTTTTATTAATGCCCTGGAATGATGTTGATAATCTTCGTCTGATTTGATCGGTTATTCCACGTATTGCCGGGTCACCTGAAAGTGAACCCGCTTTTCCTGTCTCAGCATCAAAGCCGGTTAAAATTGAAACTGTTGACATTAATTCGTTATAACTACTGACAAAAGTTTCTATTGAACTTTTAATACCTGCTGTTTCTTTTTCAACCGAAAAAGTTTCGACTCCATCATCAGTCAATTTATTAAGATTTAGAGTAATTCCCGGTATAGTATTATTAATTTCATTCTGGTTGTTAGATATAGTAATTCCATCAATACTGAATAAAGCATTTTTAGCCTGAGAAACTTCTTCAAGGTTTGATTCTATAATAATGTTTCCTGCTTCATCCGTCGTTGATACTGGGTTATAAGCAAGTAGTGATAAACCAGACAAATCACTGTTGTTACTGTCATCATCTGAAACAGAAATCCGAAGGCTATTTTCTACGCCACTTTTCTCTGAATTAATAATTAACCTGTAACCCGAACCATCATTTATTATACTGGCGCGTATACCGACATTGGAATCATTAATTGACTGCTGGATTCCAAGTAAAGAACGGTTTGTTTCATCTATCTCAATATGTTGTGAAGGGATTTTGTTATTAACCTGAAAAGTATTTTCTGATTCATTAACTTCACCAAATTCGATACGAATGGTGCCTGAGCCAATAACATCAAATTCAGATTCTATCGCTTGTGATTTTAATTTTTGAGATTGTGCAAGTTGTGATATTTCAATATCGTATGAACCAATTATCGCGTTATCTTCTGCGCTAACGGTAAATTTATCTTCATTAGATGAAATTGCGTTAATTGATTTAAACGCATCTGCATTTCGTAATGGGGATAATGAAGACTGGAAATCGATTAAGGCACCTTTAAAGGTACCAATTGCGGTTAATCCTTCCTGTATGGTGACTTCCTTTCGATCTAGCCGGGAAGTAACCGGGCCACCTTCTGCCGCAACAAGTTGATCAACAAGGTTACGGACATCGAGTCCTGAACCGGAATTTGTTGACGTAATCGTTGGCATATTGACCTCTATCTCCAGATATTTCGTAATTAAAAACTACGACTGTTAAATAAGAGACCGGCTATGTCACCATAACCGGTCTTTATTATTGAAGAATGCAAGTTCAGTACCAATTTATGCCTTCAATTCTATTAGAAACCCTTTCGGTTGTTCCGATTCCAGACTTTCTAATAAATGTCGGGAAATTGCCAGCATCTCTTCTGATGGTATCTGGCGTATAACTTCCTCACTTTGTGAATCAATTACCTTCACCACAACTCGTCCCGTTGAATCATCGACACTGAAATCCATATCACGTTGTGTATTTTGAATATAAGCATTTAACTGGCTGACTACTTTCTCCAGGGCTTCCTGGGAGAGCTCTACATCAACTACCTGACTCTCTACCGTTGTAACTCCTACGGCAAAGCCTTGCCGCTGCGCGGCTACTTTTCCGGTAGAGTTACTGGAGTGGTTGTTATCAACCGAGCTCGCCAGTAAAGCTACATTGGTAATAGACTGAGTCGCCATAATGTCACCTCGTTTCAGTTATTAAAGAAAGGCTATTAAGTGCCATCTTCAACTACATCAAGCTTACTGAAGTAAAGACAGTACGCTTTGAGGTGCAACATTGGCTTGTGCCAACATGGCAGTACCAGCCTGCTGCAGAATTTGATTACGCGTTAATTCTGCTGTTTCTTTCGCGAAATCTGCATCACGAATACGTGAACGTGCAGCACTGAGGTTTTCAGAGTTAGTTGCTAAGTTCGCAATGGTAGAACCAAAACGACTTTGAATCGCACCAAACTTCGCACGTTGGTTACTTACCGTATTTAATGCAGCATCTACAGTTGCTAATGCAAGGTTTGCTCCTTCAACTGAACTTACATCCAGATTGTTGACTGAATTTAATACAGAAGCTTCCGTTGCATTCGTTACTGTTTCACCTACATCACCAATTACACTGAATGATTTATCAGAATCGAAAGTAACCTGACCTGTCACAACGACACCAGATAATGGATCTCCAGGAGCTGCAGCAGCGTCAGCACCGGAACGAACAGCCGTACCACCAACAGATAATGTACCAGCATTGGTGTTACTTGCAGTTTCTCCAACACTAATATTATTACCGGTTGAGTTACGTAAAATAATACCATCACCATTATCACTAATACGGGCTGTTACACCTGTTTTAGATGAGACATCATTGAATGCAGTTACTGCACCGGCAAGACCATCATTACCTTCTGTACCACTGATAGTGAAAGCCACTTTTGTTGCCTGGGCATTATCAGACTGAAGATTTACAACATAAGCACCAGCAGTATCGAATGTTGCTAACTCTTCGGTTAAAGCAAATGCTGCTACACCTGTTTTATTGCTCTTACTTGTTACTGCTTCTGCAACATCACGTGCACTACTACCTGCAGCAACATCAAGTGTTTCAGCACCTAAAGAACCGGTAACTGTTAAGCTCTCACCATCGAGACGTGCAGCTGTGTTAGATGATGCTCCAGCACCTTCAATGCGATAGTTACCAAAGTTATTCGCTCGGAAGTTTGCTGTGGTCGCCTGAATAGTCTGGTTTGCATTGGCACCAACCTGGAAGGTTGCTGTACCGAATGTACCATCTAATAATTTTTGACCATTAAATTCAGTTGACGATGCAATACGATCCAATTCAGAAACTAACTGACTAACTTCTGATTGAAGTGCTTGTCGATCTGAAGCCGAGTTAGTCGCATTTGCAGACTGTACAGACAGTTCACGAATACGTTGCAGGATATTACCTGATTCTGCTAACGCACCTTCAGCTGTTTGTGCTAATGAAATACCATCATTTGCATTACGAACAGCCTGATCCAAACCACGAATCTGCGAAGTAAAACGTTCTGAAATGGCTAAACCTGCTGCGTCATCCTTGGCACTGTTAATACGAAGACCAGAAGATAAACGTTGCAAAGAAGTTTGCAATGCATCCTGGGACGAGTTCAAGTTGCGCTGTGAATTCAGCGACATAATGTTTGTGTTAATGACTTGAGGCATGACGCACTCTCCTTAACTATTACCCACTGACTCAATTTAATTGTGCCGGGGGGTATACTTATCTTTTAGCGGATATACATTTCAATCAATGTATTTACCGCTCCCACTAACATTTGCGTCCGGCAATTATTTTCCTTTAGGGAGATTGAGAGAAAAAAGTCAGATATATGAAAACCCAGCAATAATTATAACTTACTGATTTTATTAAAAATAAACTATCTAAGATAAAAATAAATGAGGAAATAAGAATTTAGTCATTAAAAAGTCAAAAGAATTGAACCACAGAGGACACGGAGGTTCACAGAGGTAGATCAAATTTTATTCCTCTGTGAACCTCCGTGTCCTCTGTGGTAAAAAATTTTATATTTTGGTTCACAATATAATGATGATATATTTTAAACTTAAAGGAAGTTAAATAAAGATATATCCTGAACACGGGTAAAAGCTTTTTGCGATGCTTCAAGCCCGGTTAATTCAAGATTTAAACGACTTACCGCTTCAGCAAAATCCAAATCTTCAATATTCGAA
>DAOVYB010000007.1 GCA_030635835.1 Gammaproteobacteria bacterium | reverse complement strand
TGCAGGTGTATAACCGGCAAATTCTCCATCTGCTTCAATTGGTTGATTCTCAGATAAAATCTGAAACGCTTTCCCTTGTGCATATTCAACATTTGCAATAGATAGATGTTCCCCGGAAAATATTTTAATTAAACAGTAGCATTTTTTTATAAAACTTAACTTTCCTATCCAGCAACAATCAAGCAAACCATCACTAATATCTGCCTTAGGCGTAACATACATACCTTTAGCAAAAGATGTGGCATTACCAAAAGCTACCATAAAGGAAGCTTCATTTTTATTAAAACCATCAGATTTTATGCGAATTTTATTTTCTTTATATAATGCCAAATACTTTAAAGCATTCCACACATAAAAAAGAGAACGGAAGAATGTTTTATTATCATCTTTGGTTTTTTCTACAATCATTGCATCGTAGCCAATACCCAGCACATTAATAAAATAACGATTGTTACACCATCCCAAATCTATCTTCATGGTATTACCATTTATAACAGTGTTAATAATATCATCTGAATCATTATAAATATGTCTGGCCACATCATTGCCCGTACCACAGGGCAGAATACCCAGGGGAATATCTTTCTCCGCAAGCACGTTACTTAACATATTTAACGTACCATCCCCACCAATTGAAATAACATCACTACATTGCGGTAGTTTATTTTTTATCATGCTTTCAGTTAACTGTGTATCCGCTTCAGTATAAACAATGTCATACTCAAATTTATTATCAGAAAGTATATGTTTTAATTTTTTTAAGTAGTGTTTACTTTTACTTCTCGCTTTTGGATTAACAACAATAAGATATTTTTTATTTTTCATATTAATATTATTTAATTCGATAAGCCGAATGACATGCAACACAGGCAGATGTTACTTCAGCAAGCATCGCATAAGCAGGTATTAATTCTCCCTCCTCGGCTTTTAAGGCAAAGCGACTTGCGGCCTTATGCATATTAGTACCGGCCTGACGCATTCCTACTGGCATAAACTTACCCATATGAGCAGCACCATGTTTTCCTAACGATGACATACCAAGTCGTTGTTCTGCAATATCAGCAGCCTTATCCATTTGATTCTTTGATAAACTAAAAAGAATTTCATTTATTGCTTTTAAATGGTCACGCATATTTGTCATCATATGTTGTTGCATCATATCGGGTAATTTTACATATTGTCTTGACTCATCGGCAAAAGTTGATAATGGACTAATTAATATCATTGATAATAATATAGTCAGTTTATTTATCGTCTTAAACACAATAATTTTTCCTTTAAAGAATTTATAGCATACGTTACCCCATTAAAAGTTTACAAGCAAAAAAAAGCGCGAGAAAGGGGCTCTCGCGCTAATGCATTTACTTTCAAGTAATGCAGGATAAAAATTATTTTACCATGGTTAAACCAAGGTTTGCCCAGTTTTGCATACCACCGCGGTACCATTTGATTTTATGCGCTGGGTAACCCATTTTTAGCAACTGTTTAATGTTGTTTGGTGATTGTCCACACCACATACCATTACAGAACATCACTAAGGTTTTAACTTTACTGAAGTTCCAGATTCCTTCTGATTCTGATGCGCCAAACTTAGCCATGATGTCACCCATGGAGAGAGGATCCGCACCTTTTGCAGGATTAAGTTTTGTCCATGGAATATTTACAGAACCGGGAATAGTGCCTTTCTTCACCCAGTTTGGTGTACGTGAATCAATGACAAGAAGTGATTTATCACCTTTGTTATGTAAACGGTTTAAGTAATGAATCATTTCAACTTCACCAATTGTTTCAACACCAGGTGCGAGAGTAGATGGTTGAATACAGAATGGAGGACATTTACGAGATGTTTTTGCAAAATCTTTTATAACAGTCGCTTTTTGGTTTTGATCACGTTTGATTGTGACAGATTTGCCATTATGCTGAACGGTTATAGATGCAATTTTTTTATTAATTTTTACTTTAAGATTACTGTTTGCGGCACATGCTGTTGATGAAAAACCAACTGCGAGTGCTAACGCTATGTTAAACACCAAATTCTGTTTTTTCATGTCTCAATAACTCCTCTCAATATTTAGTTTTATGTTAGCTTTCGTTAATAATTTTTTATTCACATTCATCTTCAGGATTTTTTTCTTCGCCTTTCTCCTCTTCTTCTGATTTTTCCTCATCATTAAAAATCATGGTCTGATCGATATTTGTTACAGCCATAACATGATTTAAAGAAACCAGATTCAAAACAAAAAGCATTAAAATAAAAATCTTTCTCATTTTATATTCCTCCAAAAGATTATATTTAGTAACTGCAAACTGCATACCAAACACTAAGTTATTGTATTTTAACTGATTTTTCACAAACGCTCATTTTCTACCTGTCAATTTTGACATGACAAATACGACAAATTGACATTTCTGTCAAAAGGATCAATTTGACAAATCCCTTATGATCACTGAACATTAAAAGCAATTAATTACTCACTTTTAGGTGAAAAATGGGAAAACCACACGAAGAGCGTAGAAAAGAGATCGTTCAGGCAACGTTAGATCTGACTGCAGAACAAGGTATTAAACGGGTTACGACTCAGGCCATTGCAGATCGAGTTGGTATTGCGCAGCCTACTGTGTTCCGTCATTTCAAAACACGTGATGATATTTTTGCAGCTGTCATTGGATGGATTGCTGAAAACTTACATAAAGCAATACAGTCCGGCTTTAATCCAGATGATCAAGCCGATGAGCAATTGCGAAAACTCATTCAGTGCCAGCTCACATTCATAAATCAACACCGAGCAATTCCTCGCGTTTTATTTTCAGATTTACTTCATCTGGATTCTGCAAAATTAAAGTCATTACTTCAGGAATTAATGAATGGCTATATCAACCGGGTTACACAACTCTTACAGCAGGGAAAAGAGAACGCGGTCTTCCGTGATGATCTTGATGTTGAACAGACCGGCCGATATATCGCCGCACTTATTCAGGGACTGGTTTTGCGCTGGTCAGTTTATGAATTTAATTTCTCTTTAGAAAAAGAAGCAGAGATTATCTGGAAATTTTTGAAACCTGTATTAAAAGCAGATTAAACAATTATTGAATTAACAGTATGAGGTATATGAAATGAACATTAAAAACCACCCACTATGGCTATGGCCAGTCATTATTTTCGCTATTGCCTTTGGCCTATTAACCATTAAATCCGGTGGCTCGGTCATATTTTTTGATGGCCCTGCCCGTCTTGCCGCAGGTAATTACGTTAACTTTGTTGTCTGGTTTAACTTCATTGCAGGATTTTTTTACATACTGGCAGGTTTAGGATTTTTACTGCATAAAAAATGGACGGCAAAATTAACAACCATAATTGCCACTGCAACCCTGTTAGTTTTTGCAGCATTTGGTATTCATATATTAATGGATGGCAGTTATGAAATGCGCACTGTTATAGCAATGAGTTTACGTTCAGTTATCTGGATAAGCTTTGCCTTTGCAGCTCACAATATTGCTAAAAAATCATATTAACAACTCAACTGTATAAATCTTTCAAGATTCTTATAATTTTAAACATTAAAACAAAAAGGGAATAAAATGAAAACATGTAAATTAAGTTGGTCAATATCAGGAATTCTGTTAATCATTATTATCGCAATGGGATACAAATTTATGATTGTTGGTTCCGTAACAACAGCAACTGATGGCAGACAAGCAATAACTCTTGATCCTTCTGAACGTGACCTGCTATTAACTGAAATGCGTATGTTCCTTGCAAGCGTACAACGGATAACTCAGGCAGCAACAAAAGAAGACATGGGAGAAATTGTAAAAGCTGCTCGTGAAGTTGGTGCTGCGGCTCAAAAAGCCGTACCTGGAACACTTATGGGAAAACTACCGATAGCTTTTAAAAAACTCGGTTTTGATACTCATAGTAAATTTGATGCACTAGCACTAGATGCAGAACAAATGGGTGACCCTCAACATGCACTGGAACAATTATCTACGTTAATGAATAACTGTATTGGCTGTCATTCTGCTTATCAGGTTAAAAGTACTGTAAGCAAATAAAATAAGATAAATGAGGAACAACCATGATTTTTACTATCGTTGGTCAATATAAAAGCATTTTTTATATTGGAGTTAGTTTAGCCCTGTTCGTGTATAGCCAGGAAAATATTGCACAGGAACTAGGGCTAGATAACTTTGTTCGCTCTATTTTAAAAAATAATCCCGGTGTGCAAAAAATTCTTGCCGAAAAAGATATTGCCGCAGGTTCACGAAATGCAAGTCTCGGTATTAATGACGCAACACTGGGTTCAAGTTTAAGTTTGTCTCATACAGAAGCGGATAAAATTTTTGGTTCTGAACCTGATGCAAGCGAAAATAAAAACTTAAATCTGTCTTACAACCGGCTATTTTCCAACACGGGTACCCGACTACATTTAAATTATAATACTCTCTATACTGATCGAACCCCAGCCGGACTCGCTGGTGCAGAATATTACCAGCCAAGCTTTACTGTCAGATTAACTCAGCCCTTGTTAAAAAATGCAGGCGGTATACAGGATAATCTCAACATTAAACTCAGTCAGCTTAATTACAAACTATCAGGTTTAAGCAGCCAGGAAAATCTGGAAAGCTACATTACCCAACTGGCTTCTCTATATATTAATTGGTATTTAGCTTCACAGGAATTGAAAATTTCACAAGAAGTTCACCAACAATCAATTCAACAGGAAAAATTAACGCGTACTAAAGTTAAACGTCAGGTTATTGAACCATATGAATTATTGCGCGCGCAGGAAATTACTGAAGATTATTTTTCACGTTTACTGCAAGCTAAAGGACGTTATATTGGCCTAACACATCAAATACAGCACCAGATGAACCTGAATAATCCTCAAACTGATAAAACATTTAGCCCTGTTAACCCTAAACGTTCAACTCTGCTATCAAAAGAACAAAACACGTTTCGTAAAAATAATTACTTAGAAAACTCCTCTCGCCTTAAAGATATTCTTGAAACAATAAAACAACAGCAAATCATTTTATTAGATGCAAAAGATAATGCCAGATCATCAGATCTAAATTTAAGCATAGGTTATACACGCCATGGTGTTGATAACAGCTTGAGTGATGCTCACGATTCAAGTTTCAATAAAAATGATTATTCAATCATGCTTGAATACAAATACCCACTGGGTAACCGTAAAGCTAGTGGAGATTTTCAGTCTCAAATAGCTAAAAAACGTCAAATCGAATCAGATACAAAACAACGTTTAATTAACGCTCAGGCAAACCTTGCGGATTTAAAAATACAATTATCACAACTTAAGATTGCTCTAAAATCTATAGGTCGTAAAGTTAATCTCGGACAGAAAAAACTGATAAAAGAAAAACGGTTATACAAAATCGGTAAGCTGGATTTATTTGAACTATTAAGAGATCAAACATCACACATGGAAAGTCGATTAAACCGTGAGCGCTTATACAGCCAACAACTAACTCTTCAGCTAAAAATTGGTGAATTACTTGACCACAATCTTGAGACTTATAGTTCCATTTTAAATACAGAATCTATGACCGCAACAGGAAAAATTTAAATTATGAATAGCCTTATCCAGTTTTTTCTGCAACGTTCTATGTTCGTAAAGTTATTATTCCTCTCTGTATTTACATTTGGTGTAAACCAAATGCTTACCATTAAAAAAGAAGGGTTTCCGGCAGTAGATCTCAATAAAGTCACCGTTAATACCATATACCGTGGTGCATCTGCAGAAGATGTAGAACTTAATATAACCAAAAAACTTGAAGATGAAATTCGTGAAGTTAATGGTTTATATGAAGTCACATCAACCTCACGTGAAAATGTTTCGTCTATCATTATACAGGCAGACGAAGATGCAAATTCAAAAGCGCTGATGATTATTGTTAATGACATTAAACAAGCTATTGACCAGACAAAAGACCTGCCTCTTAACTTAGATGAACAACCAATGGTTGATGTTCTTTCAACCAGTGACACTCCCATTATTTCAATAAATCTATTTGGAGAACATGATAAATTACGTGAAATACTTCCTATATTTGAAAGGGACATAGAATCACTACCCGGTGTTGCAGGTGTTGATAAAATTGGCTACTTTGACCGTGAAATACATATAGAAATAAATCCAATCAAAGCAAAAAAATTACGCATCAGCTTATCCGAAGTACTTTTTGCTATTCAATCACGTAACTTACGAACAACAGGTGGTACGCTTGAGTCTTATCTAAACGAACAAACAGTAATCAGTTTAAATAAATTTAAAACGCCCAAAGAAGTTGAAGACGTTATCCTGCGTGCAAACATCTCTGGTCAAGTGGTTCAAATTAAAGATATTGCAACGGTTACACTGCGTGAAAAAGATGAAAACTTCATTGTAAGAAATGAAGGCAAACCCGGAATGAACCTGGTTATAAGAAAAAAAGCTAATGCGGACATTATTAAAACACTCGATGGTGTAAAAGAATACATGAATAGCCAGTCTGAGTTGAAAGGTATTGGTTACTCCTATTCAAATGATCAATCAGCTCGTACACGCCTGCGTTTACAGGTATTAGGTGGCAATGCTTTACTGGGTTTTGGTTTGGTGACTATTATCCTGATGTTAGCACTCAATCGTCAGGCTGCTTTCTGGACTGCAATGAGTGTACCCTTCTCATTATTTGGAAGCTTCATCATACTCCCTTACTTTGGAGTTAGTATTAATGCTATTTCACTTGCCGGTTTTGTTCTTGTACTAGGCTTACTCGTTGATGATGCAATTGTTGTCGCTGAAAAAATCACACATTATCGAGAGAAAGGATTATCTGCCATTGAAGCATCTTTAAAAGGTGCAACAGCCATGTGGCGACCCGTTATGGTTGCCAGTATCACAACTATTCTTGCTTTTAGCCCTATGTTTTCAATTGGTGGCATGCCAGGTAAATTTGCATGGGCTATACCTGCAGTTGTTATCGTTGCATTAATAGTCAGTTTATTTGAAAGTTTCTTTTTACTTCCTCACCATTTAGCCTCAGGTAATAAACAAAAACAATCAGAAAAAATTAAAGGCAAAGCGGAATGGATTTTAAAGCTTGAAAAAAATTATGGCGTTTTACTGGAAATTTTATTGCACCAACGTTATCTCGTTTTACTCGGTATGATTATGATATTGTTTTCAAGCGTATTTCTGGTAAAAAGTTCTATGAAATTTCAGATTTTCCCCCAGGATGGAGTTGAAACATTTTATTTAAAACTTGAAATGCAGCATGGTGCATCACTTATCGCAACAGAAAATCGACTTAAAGAGCTTGAATCACACATACAGCATTTACCAGAAAATGAACTGGAATCTTTTGCTACACGTGTTGGCACTCTGTCAACATCACCTTCAAAAAACAGAGGTGAACATAGTCACTGGGGAATAATTAGTGTTTTCTTAACCGGTGAAGCTCACCGCAAACGTTCTGCTGATGAAATTATTTCAGCATTACGTGATTCTATTCCTCAACAAAAATCAGAAATACTCCTCTTTGACAAAAAACGCGTTGGCCCAGCCATAGGTAAACCAGCAGAAATTCGTATAAGAAGTAATGATGATCAATTACGAGAAACAACGGCCAGAGAAATCACTATCTATCTTAAAAGCCTTGATGGAATTCTGGATGTAGAAACAGATAATAAAGCAGGAAAAGATCAGCTTATTGTTAATATTGATTATAAAAAACTTGCTGAAGTTGGTTTAAAAGTCAAAGACATCGCAGATGCTTTACGCGTAACCTATGATGGCATGCTGGTAAGCTCTACTACAAGTGTTGAAGAAACAATTGAATACCGTGTTATTGTTGATCCAAAATATCGAAATAATGAAGATATGTTGTTTAAAATACCGGTTAAAAATAACCGTGGTCAGGTTATGAACCTGAGTGATGTTTTGTCTTTATCTCACGGCCGTGGCCCGCTTGAATTTCAGCATGTTGATGGTGTTCGTACAGAAACTATTAGTGCAGATCTTGATCCTTTAGTAACAAGCCCTTCAATTATCAAGAAAAAAGTAAAAGAACATTTTAAACAACGCTGGTCAAAGCAACCTAAATTGAAGGTTACTTTTGCAGGTGAAGCACGAGAACAACAAAAGATATTTGGCGGTTTCCTAAAAGCAGGCATTATTGCATTAATTTCTATCTACCTTGTCGTTTCATTATTACTTAATTCTTTTGGCCAATCTTTTATCGTTATGTCTGTCATACCCTTCGCCATTATTGGCGTTATCTGGTCGTTTTATGCTCACGGTATGCCTTTATCCTTTTTCTCAACAATGGGAACATTAGGTTTAATCGGTGTGGTTGTTAATGACACCATAATAATGGTAACCGAAGTAAATCGTGAGTTACTTGCTAAATACAACGCCAACCTGGTTCGTACTGTCGTTTCAGCAGCAAAAGACAGACTTCGCCCTGTACTTTTAACCACACTTACAACTGTTGCAGGCCTTCTGCCTACGGCTTATGGTATTGGCGGTAAAGATGCTTTAATCATGCCCCTTACCATGGCAATGGCCTATGGTTTATTATTTGCAACCACAATTACTTTAATGCTTACTCCTACCCTTCTGGTTATTGGACATGATCTGGCACACTTATTAGGCCGCGGTTCAGAGCATGAAAGAGGACGTAGTGCTGCAATAGTTTAGCTATACTATAAATATAATAATCTATAATCTGAAAATTAAGGGATAAATAAGAATGGAAACACATACATTCTTTCTCTATCTGCTCAGCATACTATTATCTGCACGACTATTTGCAGAAATTGCTGTTCGCTTAAACTTACCTTCAGTCATTGGTGAGTTAATGGCAGGGGTAATCCTTGGTCCAAGTCTTCTTGGCTGGTTAGAACCTAATGATGTGCTCAAATTACTTGCAGAAATCGGCATCATCCTGCTCTTGTTTCAGGTTGGATTAGAAACAGATGTCAGACGACTGGCAAACACCGGCAAAAAGTCCTTTATAGTCGCTATTGGTGGTTTTTTCATCCCTTTTATTCTGGGCTTTAGCCTGGCGTACTGGACGTTTAACTTATCTGTACTTGTGTCTCTATTTATTGGTGGAACCTTAACCGCTACCAGTATTGCTATTACTATTCGAATACTGTCTGATCTGAAACGACAACAGGAAAAAGAAGGACAAATAGTTTTAGGTGCCGCGGTGCTTGATGATGTTATAGGGGTTGTATTATTAGCACTACTGTATGAATTTTCAATCGGTGGTGGTATTAATATGGTGAATGCCAGTAAGATTTTAATATTTGTTGCTGCATTTTTTGTATTAGCCCCTCTTGCTGCAAAAATGATTTCACTCTTAATTAACCGCTTTGATGTCATTAGCGAAATCCCGGGCTTAATCCCAACCACCATAGTTTCACTTGTTTTATTTTTTGCCTGGCTGGCTCATGAAGTTGGCGCCCCGGAACTGTTAGGTGGCTTTGCAGCTGGCCTTGCACTTTCCAGACGTTTTTTTCTACCTTTTGGTATCGCATTACGAACTGATAAAGTTTTTTCGCAACGTATCGAAAAACAAATGCGTCCGATAATACAATTGTTTACGCCTATATTTTTTGTCATGGTAGGTTTATCCCTAAACTTAAAAGAAATTGACTGGAGCTCTCCTTTTATCTGGAGTTTTTCGTTACTGTTTTTTGTTGTTGCAGTACTTGGAAAATTTTCTGGTGCGTTATTTATTAAAGAATCATGGAAAATGCGCTTAACAGTCGGGCTGGCAATGGTACCCCGGGGTGAAGTGGGTTTAATTTTTGCTGAATTAGGCAGAGTAAGTAATATATTTAATAATGAAATTTACGCCGGAATGATTATAGTTATCTCACTGACAACTATACTGCCACCACTTGTTATGAAATGGCTTTATAACAAAAATAGTCACTCTTAATTATTTACTTCGTTATAAATAAAAAATTTATTTATATTACGAACTGCTGCATGATCCAATATCCCATAGAAAATATTTTGCATGCATTTTACGATAAAAGACCACACCTAAATAGATACCAAATAAAGTCATGATCGCAGATAATTTTCCCTGTCCCAGCTGAACAAAAACCAGACTTGGACAAGCCCCCGTTACTGCCCAGCCAAAACCGAATAACATACTGCCTGGAACTGTTCCTGGTTGTACAAATTTATCCTGTTTTGGAAATCGTCCGCGAAAAATAAAAGCAACAACCATAAGAACTGCAACAGAACCTGCAAAGGTTGAAAGTAATCTGAAATCAATAAATGCAAACATTTTGTTGATTTCATCATAGTTCGCAAAACCAATACGCGCCAGAATAAATCCCATCGCTATTCCTAAAAGAGCATACAGTAAATGTTTTTTAAACATAAATAGCCCCCTAAAGCATTGAGTTCATCAGGATAGTAAGTATCGATGCACTACCCATAAAGACTACCGTTGATAATAAGCTAGCAGGAACAAGTTGTGCACAACCACTCAAACCATGGCCAGAAGTACAGCCACCAGCCATTTGCGTACCAAAGCCAACCATCATGCCACCAAATAATAATGCCAGCCAGGCTTCACCCGTATTCTCAAAAATCTTTGCATGAAGAGCGCTTAATTCAGAGCTTACAGAAAAGCCTCCGGTATATACGCTTGCGATATAAGAACCAACAAACATCATGACTAAAAATAAAACATGTACCGTCCAGGGTGTAAAATCCTGTTTTAATTTTGCTGCATCTGCCACTTCAGCGTTAGCTTCACCTTCTCGTCGTTGAGGGGTATCAAGAATATCTTCACCAAACTCAGCCATTGTCATAGCCATTAGATCATCTTTTACTTGATCAGGATCAGCTTCAAGTGTTTTTGCAGACGCTTTTAATATTGCATCATCCTTACGACGAGCAATGCTTAACCAACTGCCGGATACGCCTAATGGTTTTCCCGTTAAAAAACTAAAAATAACAGCAAAAAAGCCAAGAGCCAGAGCACCAATCCACCATTCCCAGTATTCCATAGTTAAATCCTCTTTCTATTTGCCAAATGGATTCAGTTTCTTTAATAAGCTGATCACACCTGTCATTTCAGCTTCTTCTTCTTTCTCAACTTCAGCTTTATTCGAACTCGATATTTCTTTTGCCTTACTTTGTAATTCAGAATGAGTTTCCATAAATTCTTTAATTAATTTAGCACAATCAGGAAACTTTTTGGCTTCTGCAACAGCCAAAGCATTAAAACCGGCTTTATTTTTAATAAACGGATTACAACCTGCAGATAGCAATATAGATACAATTTCAAGGTTACCTACACTAGCCGCTGCCATTAGTGGCGTTGAGCCATCTGATGAGATTATGTGTCCAGATGCCATTTTTGAAGACAGCATCGATTTTACCATTGAAGCACGCCCTTTTAAGATAGCATTAAATAGCGCTGTCCCCCCCATTTCTTCCTGAGTCTTGGCTTTTTGCTCTATCATTTTGCCATTAGGCAATAATGTAATAGGTACGGTATCACCTTTTAAACTCAATTGATAACGCGCACACTTGCTAAACTCACCATCACAATAATGCTTCTTCCAGGCCGCTAAAGCGGGCTCCATAGCGAATTGGGCGAATAAAGGGCAGTCTGATGTATGGGAGCAACTCATAACATTTCCTTTTTAATTATAATTGATGGCAATATATTTATTGAAATACCGGTTACTATTAATGTTATCGGCACAATTTAAGTCAGGTTTAATTTTTATTAAAATATATTTAAACTTATTTCATCTAAAAATCAATAGGTTAGAGATATAAAGTAATTTAATTTAGAAAATATTTCATTTTGCAACTATACAGATGAAAAATAAGGGAATTTTGAGGGAATAATAAAAAAATGTTAATTAGTTCAGTAATGATAAGTGAGTCATTTAATTAACCAGTATTTGTAAGTGCAAGGATGGGGGGGGGGAACATTTAATAACTTAGGATTTTACTCTGGATATATAACTTATCGAGCTTTTTAGCTATAGATCCACATGCTTTACAGGTACACAGAAACTAAATATTGCGCCACCTTCAGGGTGATTTTCAGCCCAGATTTTTCCTTTATGTGCTTCAATTATCTCCTGGCAGATAGGTAAGCCTAAACCAGTACTACCTGTCATATGTGTAGTACGTGAACTTTGATCAAAAGGTTGAAAAACAAGCTGTAATTCATCATCAGGAATACCTATACCATGATCCCTCATGCTAAAACAGTATTCAACTTTGTCATCCTCAAGCCTCTTCGGAGCAAGACTGATATGAATTGGTTGACCCGTATTATTAAATTTAATCGCATTTGAAAAAAGATTAGTTATTACTTGTGTCATAGTTGGCTTATCAAACTCAAACCTGACATCATTAGCTCTGTCTTGCCAGATAATCGCAACCTCTTTTTCATCAAGTCGCAATTGTTGTTCCTGAATAACAGTTTCAATAACATCAGTAAATGACTGTTCAATAAAATCCAGTTTTACCTTCCCTGCTTCAAGTTTAGACAAATCAAGTAAGTCATTAAGCAATCGCATTAAACGCTTACCACTATCTTCAATTTGTTTAAAATAGAAAGGTATTTTTTTATTTTCCATTTCTTTTGATTTAGATATTCCAAAACTGGCAAAACTCAAAACACCATGCATTGGCGTGCGCAACTCATGGGACATTTTTGCAAGAAAATTACTTTTAGCTCTATTCGCTTTATCTGCTTCTTCTTTTGCTTCAATTAAAAGCGTTTGCTGTCGATGCTGTTCTGTTACATCTTGTACCAGTGAAGCAACGCCAATAACTTCATTATTCTTATTTACTAACGGCGTGTTATACCATTCACAGTCAATGAGCTGCTGTGCTTTAGTTTTATTTTGATTGGTACTTCTTGTTCCCCCTTTTTGCGTTAATAATTCTTGCCAAATTTGATCTACTATTATCCGTTCCATGCCAGGTAAAATAATCTCTGTTGCATGTTTTCCAATAGCTTCAGATTCTGTGTAACCAAAAATTTTTTCTGCCGCAGGATTCCATGCCGTCACCTCAAATGCAGTATTCCATTCAATAACACCAAGTGGTGTTTGTTGTACATGCAAACTCAGTTTAGATTCTGTTATTTTTCTTTTCTCAATATCAGCCTGCAACTCCTGAGTGCGCAACTTAACTTCATTTTCAAGATGATTAAGTACAGCATACTCTGTTAAACGTTGTTCCAAAACTGATATTGGCATTGTAATTGAAGTAACGTGATTATTTAAAATATTTGCCTGTTCATCATTATTTGCAATGAACAGCAGCCCTTTTAATTCTTTACTTAGATAAACAGGGGAAATATATGCATCACTAAACATTTCACCAAGCGGCAAGAAATTTTTAATTTCACCTGGAACAGGGGTGAGAGAAATATAGCCATCAAGTGATTCAAGACGACTTTTTATCTCTGAAGTATAAGGAATGTTTTCCTGCTGTAGTTCAAGTTGATCACTTAGTGAATAATCACTAACACGCAATAGCATATTATTATTAAATTTATAATATGCCACATATATGAAAGAGTTATATGTAGCAAGACTTTCAGTAAAAGTATTTAAAATATCGATTTCTGTTTTTTCATCAGAAAGCTTCTCATCAATAATCCTTACCTGTAATACTTGTTCTGCCTCTTCAATAAGAGAAAGATTTTCAGCTTCAAGTTCAGCTATCCTGGATTTTAATTCTTCAATATTGTTATCAGACATTATTTTCTTCAATAAAAAACTTTTTTAATAATTCTGAAACTATATCAGGCTCATCTATCTGTAAAAAGTGTCCTGCTTTTGCAATATGTTCAAGACGTGCTCCCGGAATATCATTTTTTAAATCACGAAGTATTTTTTGACTAAGGTAGGCATCGGCGTCTCCACGAACAAGCAAGACTGGCAGTTTCAGCTGGCGAAGCTGTTCAACAATATCTAACAATAACTGATTATTAATACTGCGTATAAGCTGGAAAAAACCTATTTTTCCTTCCATAGTTTTAAATGGTTGCCAAAACTTATCCATAAGTTCATTTGTAAGACGTTGCTTATTAAAAATACCCCGACGGATTACCATGCGTAACATATTACTGTTCATTACAGAAGCTGTTAATCCACGTATAACAGGAAGTCGCATAGTTGTAATAGGCTGAACAGGCCAGTAATCATAACCTACCGGGTTCATCATAGTAAGATCCACTATCTGTTCAGGACGTTTAACAGCCATCAGTTGCACAACACCACCACCGATATCATGGCCAACCAAATGCAAAGGGGCAAGTTCAAGTTTATCAATAAACGACATCAATATATTTGCCTGAGCAGCAATCGAATAA
Organism: Gammaproteobacteria bacterium; assembly: GCA_030635835.1. The sequence goes on along the minus strand of DAOVYB010000007.1, from coordinate 6,216 downwards.
TCAACTTCTTCTGGCTTGTCTGATGCACCACAGCCCAGTAAATCAACTGCTATTACATCATAGTCTTTTGCAAGTTGCCGCATAATATCATCCCATAAGAATGAATAACTACCAACACCATGAACAAGCAAGACAACCGGACCACTTCCCTTACGGTGATAAGCTATCTGATAACCATCAATATCAATAAACTTTTGTGTCATAATTATATTTTCCTGATATATCTGTATTAAATTAGAAAATAAACAACATTAAATTTATTAGCTACTCTATATATAAAGTATACATAGTTAAAAATATCCTTATAACTTGAATATTGTTAAAGATTGTTATCTTTTAATTCATTATTATTAGAGAGGTTATGTATTTAGTGCAGAAAAAAACAAGTACGGCTTCTATATAGAAATATTTATATTGCGATTGGAGATTGTCAGGTTTGCTTAACTTAAATTAAGCAAATGAAGGCAGGTTCACCTGTTGCGGTAAAATAAATTCATCAGGGTAATCAACCCGCACTAAATACAAACCATGAGGTGGAGCCGTGATTCCACCTAATGTACGATCCTTTAGCTCTAACACTTCTTTCGCCCAACCAGGCTCCTGCTCACCGGCACCAATTGTCATTAAAACACCGGCCATATTTCTCACCATGTGATGTAAAAATGCATTGGCTTCAATATCAAGAAAAATAAAATTTCCCTGTCGCGTGATATCAAATTGATGAAGTGTACGCACGGGTGATTTTGCCTGACAGCCAAGAGCCCGATACGATGAAAAATCATGTTCACCAATTAAATAATTAGCCGCCTGCTGCATACGCTGTTCATCAAGTTTTCGATAATCCCAGCTTACCAATCCATTTAAATAGGATGGACGGACGTTACGAGAAAAAATAACATAGCGATAAGCACGGCGAAAGGCTTTAAATCGGGCATGAAAATCTTCACTCACTTCCTGTGCCCATAAGATTGTGACACCATCAGGTAAGTTAGCGTTAGCCCCTTTAATCCATTGATAAGGCTCTCGTATAACCTCTGTATCAAAATGAATTACTTGCTCTGTCGCATGTACACCGGTGTCTGTACGACCGGCACATACAACACGTACAAAGTGATTGGCCACTTTAGTCAATGCAGTTTCTACAGCTTCCTGTACTGAAGGAGAATGATCCTGAAACTGCCAACCACAAAATGCGCGGCCATCATATTCTATTCCAAGTGCGATTCTCATAATTAATATACTTTCAGGTTAAAAACAAGAAAGCCACACCAAAATGGTGTGGCCTTAAATTAAGTTGGAAGTTTTTATAAATAAAAACTCTATCAACTCGGTCGTACTTTACGCAATCTGTCCCAATAACGATTGCGCTTCTTCTTTTTGTGTACTGCTTCCCTCGTCCATCACCTCGTCCAGAATACTACGTGCGCCTTCCGGATCACTCATATCAATATAGGCTTTCGCGAGATCTAATTTTGTGCCGACTTCATCACCACCACCAATATCTGCATCAGCAGTATCTGAAGCATCAAGATTTAAGTCTAAAGATCCGGCATCAAAATCCAAACCTGCATCTGCCGTCTCTGTTTCTCCACCAATATCAAGACTAAAATCTAATCCGCCATCATCAGCAGATTCTGTTGTTTCCATATCAAAGCTAAGATCTAAATCAGATGAAGCTTCTTCATCTGCAACATCAGCTGTTCCCATATCTAAATTAAAATCAAGACCACCAGCATCAGCGGCAGGTTCTTCAGCTGCATCAGTTGTTCCCATGTCTAAGTTAAAATCCATATCAACTGATTCTGTTGCAGCGTCAGTGCTTTCACCCAGGTCAAGATTGAAGTCCATATCGTCGCTTGAACCACTTAACTCAGCAGCTTCAAACACACCTGTCTCTAAACCAATATCCATCACCTGGCTATCTGTCATACCCAGACCAATATCATCGATTGCTGCTGCTCCATTTGCAGGTGCAATATCTGCAGCACCACCCTGATTAAATAATGGATTTTCCGGAGCTATCTCCTGACCGAGGCCAACAACTTTTGCCCATAGTGGATTCTCTGCTTCGTTTCCACCCAGACTGGCATAAAAGTCTTCTGCCGATGATTCAAACGCGGTTTTATTTTGCGTGGCATGATGTAACTCCAGCAATTTAGCACGCAGTTCCATACGAGTCGGTTCTTTCTGCACAGCTTCATTAAGACGTTCTTCTGCCGCTTCATAACGGCCATATGCCATAAAGACATCAGCTTCAGTCAATGGATCAACTTCACTGTCATCCGCTTCAATGGCACTTGCACCACTCATTGCAAAGTCACTTAAGAATGAAGACTCTTCTGAGAAAGTTGTTGAATCACCACTAATAGTTTCATCACCATTCATTGCGGCAGCAGTTGCTGCACCAGTGAGAATACTTTCCTGGAAGTTATCTCCCTGACGGCGACGCTTAACCACAATCAGAACAATAATCAGTAAAACTAATACGATAGGAGCAGCAACAAATAGTAAAGTATCACTGCCTAAATTTAATCCTGCGATTATTCCTGTTGCAGTTGCGATAACCGAAGCTACAACGCCCATAATCGTATCCATAATGTCTTGCTCTTGAGCAGGAGGTTCTGGAATAACTGGTGCAACCGGTGCTTTTTTAGTTTTAGGTTTTACTTGCTCTGCAGCAGGTTTAGCGACCTCCGGTTTTGCAGGTTCTTTTACTTCAGGCTTAGGTGCTTCTTCTGCAACAACTGGTTTTTCTTTTACAACAGGTGCTGCTACCGGGGCTGGTTCCACAACTGGAGCCGCTGCTGGTTTCTGATTTAGACTGGAAAGTTGTTGTTGTAATGCTGCCAGTTCATCATCTTTAACAGAGAGTGAACGTTGCAGACGATTCAGTTCATCTTCAAGTGTCTGAAGCTTATCATTGAGAGCAACATTACGTGAACGCATGGTACCGGCATCAGATTTAGCCTGACGGAGTTGATCCTGCATTGTTGCTAAATCATTATTCAGGCTTTCTTCATTAGCTCCACCACCAGCAGTTAAACTCTCACCATCAGGAGATGATAATGTTAGCTCACCGCTTGTTTCAGTCGCAGCTGTTTCAGTTTCAGTTGTGTCAATTCCTGCCACAATCGGTTGTACACCAGCAGCTTCTGCAATTTGTTGGCGATAATTGTTCCAGTTCTCAGTTTGCTGAATGAAAGAGTTTGCTGCTTCTTTACGACTCATTGAGCTCAAACGTGAAGGATCGTCAATACGTAAAACATGACCAACTTTTAAACGATGAACATTGTTATCAACAAATGCATCCGGATTACTTTGCAACAACGCCATCATGACCTGATATATACTAACGCTTTCATCACCTTGGCGTAGTTTCTCGGCAATATCCCAAAGATTATCATTCGCTTTAGTAATACCATAATCCAAATCACCTAGCTCACCACCCGATTCAACCACTTCTTCAGATGGAGCAACCTCAACCGGTTCATCAGATTCACTAAATGCTGATAAAGGAATACTTGGCCAAACTGCATCACCTGCAAAGGTACTACTTTCGTCTGCGGTAACATCAATAGATTCAAGCTCGGTCATAACCTCTTCTGTAACAGCAACTTCTGCTGCTGTGTCTTCAACAGGTGCTTCCTCAACTGGTGCCTCTTCAACTGCTGCTTCTGCAACAGCTTCTCCAGTTGGCGAAAATTCTTCGATTGGTTGTTCTGGTTCAATAATTTCAACTGCTGCAGCTGGCTCAGCAACAGGTTCTAATTCAGCTTCAGCCACCGGTTCATCTTCAACGACCGGCGCTACAAATGGAGAAAGTGCTATATCTTCTGCCAGTGCAAGTTCAGTTTCTTCTTCAGCTGTCGTTACTGTTTCAGGTGCAATTGTTTCTGCAACAACAGGAGCAGATTCAGCAAAACGTTGTTGAGGTGCACGACCAGGAGGATCAATCAACATGGTGTATTCGCGGAGCATACGACCATTTTTCCAATTCATTTCCAAAAGGAAATTCATGAAAGGTTCACGTACCGTTTCAGTGGTTGTGACATGTATATAATAGTCACCATTGGCACGTTGTTTAACTTTAAATTTAAGTTTATTATGAAGTGCAGTTCGATCGATACCGGAGCGTAGAAAAGCTTCTTCCGTTGCCAGATTAATAGTCAAACTCTGAACATCGTTTGCATTTGCTGATAATAAACCAACTTCAGCATCCAATTTTTCATTTAAGGAGGACTTTAACTTAATTCCCCCAAATCCCAATGCCTGAACCGACATAGGTGACATCGTTAGACCAGCAGATATTACAAAAACGGCTAGCTTACGCAGCATAACAACTCTCCACTTCATTTAGCGTCCCTCAACGCAACAGCTAATTTTAGGTGTATTTTCTTATTTTTCAATAAGTTACCTAAAATTAGCTCGAAAATTCTTTATAAGTATGCAGTAACTATAGCTTATATGTAAAGTTTTACCAAAATTTCTGCAATTTGAACAGCATTTACTGCTGCTCCCTTACGCATATTATCCGTCACTACCCACATATTTATTCCGTTATTAGATGAGGTAGCTTCACGAACCCGTCCAACATAGACCAAATCATTACCCGCAGCTTCCGTTACCTGTGTTGGCCAGCTACCTGCTTGATGTTCATTTAATAATTCAATACCAGCAGTTTGTTGTAATAGTTCGCATACTTTAGCCGCTGAAATTTTTTCATTAGTTTCAATATGAACCGCAGCAGCGTGTCCAATAAATACGGGAACACGAACAGCTGTAGCATTTACCCTGATTGAATCATCATTTAAAACTTTTTGAGTTTCCCAAACCAGTTTCATCTCTTCATCACTGGAACCATTATCAAGAAGCTCACCAATTTGTGGTAAGACATTAAACGCAATTTGTTTTGGGTAAGTTTTACATTTTACATCGCGGAAATTCAGCAATGCAGCCGTTTGTGCTGCCAGCTCTTCAGCCGCTTCTTTACCCGAACCTGAAACGGACTGATAAGTCGAAACATTAATTTGCTTAATGCCAACTGCATCATAGATAGGTTTTAAAGCCATTAACATCTGTATAGAGTTACAACCTGGGCTTGAAATAATATTACGCTTATTAAAGTCTTCAATCGCATCTTCATTCACTTCTGGAATAACAAGAGGGACATCTTTGTCATTACGGAATGCAGGAGTGCGATCAATTACAATACATCCTTGAGTAGATGCCTTTTCTACATAGTTTTTTGACAGCTCTTCAGTCGAAACAAAAAAGGCAATTTGTACTCTAGAGAAATCAAAAGTACTAATATCCCCTATTTTTAAAGCATAACCACTGAATTCCAGACGGCTGCCGGCTGAAGAATCACTATCGAGTAAATAAATTTGCCCAACAGGAAACTTACGTTCCTCTAAAACTTCAAGCATTGTTTCGCCAACAGAAGTTGTCGCACCAACAATCGCTATATCTACTTCTTTAATCATTTATTTCACCAAATAATATTTTTTTTACCACAGAGGACACGGAGGTACACAGAGACTTTAATATTAACAAATTAAAGCTTATACCAATACAAAATTAAGAACGCTTTAGTAATGTTACTCATTAGCAAAGAAATGATTTTCTCTGTGAACCTCTGTGTCCTCTGTGGTGAAACTTTTTTAACTTTCTAATAGAATCCGCAACATACGACGCAGGGGTTCTGCTGCACCCCACAACAGTTGATCACCTACAGTGAATGCTGATAAGTAATCATCACCCATTGAAAGTTTACGCATGCGGCCTACGGGTACTGTTAAGGTACCGGTTACTGCAGCTGGAGTCAGTTCTTTAATTGTTACTTCGGGTTCATTGGCGACAACTTTAACCCAGTCATTATGACCCGCTAACATGTCGCTAATTTCATCCATGGGTACATTTTGTTTCATTTTGATTGTCAGTGCTTGAGAATGACAACGCATTGCGCCAATACGCACACATGAGCCATCAATTGGAACAGGATTGCCTGAACGACCTAAAATTTTGTTGGTTTCAACCTGTGCTTTCCATTCTTCTTTAGTCTGGCCACTATCACGAGGGACATCGATCCATGGAATCAAACTTGCCGCTAAAGGTGCAGGCCATTGATCCGTTGTGTAAGCATTGCTGCGAATAAAGTCTGTAACAGACTTATCAATATCAAGAATTGTTGTAGCAGGATCTGCATTCATATCTTTA